>NZ_JAKRNA010000050.1:0-1888 GCF_022347435.1 Corynebacterium sp. ACRPE
GGCTTCACGCCGGTACTCCGGCGTGTACTTCTTGCGCTGTTGATTCACAATGAACATCCTCTCCTACGGACACAAGATCCGTACAAATAGGGTGTCCACTACTTGAGGGTAACCTCACATCGCCTGCGACTGGTGGCTATACCTCCACACGCAACTGCCTGACGACCCTGTAGAGATCGACAGGCAGCAAAACTGGGGCCAGGACGCACTCGCCAAAGCACAAACCCTAGCCAACCAAGAAAAACAAGCCACCAGCGGCCACGAAGACGGCCGACCAGCAACCTACGACAGTGCCATCGACACTGCCTACAACCACTCTATGGGAATACGCAAAGGCCACATACGCTAAACCCCACCAACACAAAATGTCGTTTAGCCCGACACGCCGCAAAACAACACATTCTGTCGTTTAGGCCGGGTTTAGAGGGGGTGGGGCACATTTGGGGGTGATCATATTTAGTAATCCACAGTCGAAGTGCTTGATAGGCATCGGCTGGTTTGTGCTGGAAGAGTCGGACACCTTTGAATAAAAATAGTTGCTGAAGAACCGGGATGGGCTAATTTACGCCTCTGAGCAGGAGCGAAGTCGTGCCTCTTGGACAAAGGTCTGCTACTGTCTGTAGCTGAATCTAAATGATTCTCCAGTGTTTAGCTATCTAATTTTCAGGGTTTTTTATGAGGCTCTCCAGAAACGCCTCGACTAAAGCAATCGCGTTACTCTCTGCCGCATTGCTCGCCGTCGGGGGAATTATAATTCCTGCTCCTACTGATGCTGCAATTCCAGATGACAGCCTGACTACCCAGCACGGGGATAACCTTGGCGCCGGTCCAGAAGCGAAAATCACCTTGGACACCGATAAAACAGAGGTAAAGCCTGGCGACACCGTAGCTGCGCACGTCGAAATTGAGGGCACCGTACCATTTCCAGAAGTTGGTCAATGGAGGTACGGGGAATCCGATGCTACAGCGGTCATCTTTTCACTACAGATCGATCCTCGGCTCACTGTAAATGACGTTGACAAACTGCAGTTTAAGTGGGCGGATGGTAAAGAGAGAAAACCATTCAATGTTCAAATCGACGCCGAAAGCAATGTAATTGCCTTCGAATTTGCAAGCTCGGATGTTCCTCTTGGTCCAGAACCGAAGATGACTGTCGACATTCCCGTGACCGTCAATGACGATGTACAAGACGGCGATGAACTGGGAGTGAAGGTTGCTACAGAGGTTGATCTCCGACCTACCCTCGATTGGACCTATAGCAACTGGGAGATGAGATCCACTGGTGATCCTTGCCTGCGTGAAGCGGTTGGTGAACTGAACTTTGATAACCCAGGCCGATATGGAACCTGGCTTGCTGATTTTTGGCTAGGTACTAATTCCGAGTATTTCGAGTTGGAGGGCCAGCCTGAGATCACCGTTCGCGGTCCCGACGGTGAAGATATGACCGATCAGGTGTTCCAAGATTCATCCTATCCGCAGGTAACGCACAACCCCACCGACAGGCCTAAAATTTTCACAGGCGCTGATGGTAAAGACTTCTCTAACTACCGCTGGCTGAGCCAGTCGGAATGGAAGATCAATGAACAGGGCATGGCCGGCGATGTGTGGATCCCAGAGGGCTCGACTATCTTCGTGAAGCAGCTAGTCCGCTCTTCTCGCTGTTCCTTTGACCCAGACCGAGAAGACTTTGGTGCCAAGGTTGAAAGCCGAAACGCCCCATTATATAGGCAAGATGTCGATGAGGCAGTGCTGACTGTCAAAAAGGATCCTGAGCCTGAGCCGAAGCCTTCGCCTACGACGTCTGGTTCTTCTCCTTCGTCTACGGTGACGGAGACGGAGAAGGTGTGTAAGCCGTCGGAGTCTGAGGGTGGTGAGCCGTCTGAGCCGG
>NZ_JAKRNA010000051.1:0-1809 GCF_022347435.1 Corynebacterium sp. ACRPE
CTCGGGATGATAAGCCCCGCCGACTTCGAGAACCGCATCGGTCTAACCACCAGCAGAAAAGAAATAGCCGCCTAACCACTAGGTAGCTCCACTACGTGTCCACAATTTGCGGGCAACCCCATCCTTTCGCTGTGTTCGTTGTTGTTGGTGTGTGAGGTATTGGGCCCAGGTGTGGTTCCAGTGGGTTTGGTGTGTGGCTAATGGTCCCGTGGGGTGGTCTAGTTGGTAGGTGCCATCGCGGTGTAGCCAGGCGATGGTTCCGGTAATGGGGTCGAGGATGTAATGGACTCTGCGGTCGGTTTTGATGTTGTGGTGGTGTTGGCAGAGGTTTACTAAATTATCTGGGCTGGTAGGCCCGCCAAGGTGGTATTCGATGCGGTGGTCAAGTTGGCACCGGGTGGCGGGGACGGTGCAGCCGGGCCAGCGGCAGGTGGCGTCTCTGCCTTGGGTGTAGGCGCGGATGTCGGTGCTGGGGGTATAGGAGTCCGCCTCGTCGGCGTTGAGTCGGCGGATGAAGGTGTTGTCTGTGGGTGCGTGGTTGAGGTTTATCCATCCGGCACCGGGGTGGAAGACCAGGTTGGTCTCGGGGTTGGTGGTAAACGTGTTGATGGCAACGCTGGTGTGGGTGTCTTCGAGTATGAGGTCGATGAGTGCTTGTGCGGCGGTGGTGGTGGCCTGGTTGGTGTAGGCGTCGATGTGGCGGGCGATGATGGTGGCGGTGGCGCTATCGCAGGTTAGCGTTAGTGTGGTGGTGTTATCGGGGTTGTAGTTGATGCGCAGGCGTGGTTCGGGTTGTTGTTCTTTGTCTTCGGGGCGCAGGTGGGTGTCGATGAAGGTGCGGATGAAGCGGCGAAGGTCGGCGTCGGTGGGGACGGTTTGGTTGGGTGTGGTGGGGGTGAGGAAGTCTGCGAGTGCGGCGTCGATGGCTTCGAGGTGGTCTGGGTTGTTGTCTAGGCGGGTGAGTTCGCGGTCGATGATGCGCAGTTTGGTCAGGTCGAGTATCCAATGCTGGCCTTGGACTTCGGTGACTAGGGGTAGTTGGCGCATGCGGAAGTGGGCGCGCAGGAAGCCTAGGAGCTTGTGGTAGGAGATGCCGAGGTCTTTGGCGAGGCTGGTGAGGCTCTGGTCGACGTCGTCGTCTAGTTGGGGGAGGATGGCGCGGTAGAGGAACCAGGTGGTTTTGCGTGTGTAGGTGCCGGCTTTGCCGATGTGGTTGCCGGGTGCGTTGGTGGTGTAGAACGCTTCCGGCACATCACCATCGTCTAGGGCCTCGGTGTCGGGGTGGTCACCTATGAGGAGGGTGTCTGGGTAGTCGAGGGTGGTATCTGGTTCGGGCGGGGCAAGTGTGGCAGTCATAAGCAGGACACTCCAGCAGAGAAGAAAAGGGTTCGTATGTATTTTCTAACGAATGCCTTTATAGTATCCCGACTGGTGGACATGTGACCCCGGTGGGGGTGTTTATGTTCGAATAGGGTGTCCTAAATCCGCAGGGAACCCCAGAGTCGCGCCACGACCAGCAACGGGGGTAAAAGCAAAGGTTTAGGGTTCGTCGCCTACTACACCCCGGCGGCACGCGGCTCGCTACGTGTTCCGTCGCGTGATGCTTGCTCCCCGCAAAACGTGAAAGAAGGGAAGAGGACGGTGGGTGTTCCGTTCTCTTCCCTTCTTTTGGGTTATTAAATTATCTATTGTTGTTTGGTGTCGGCGGTGACTTACTCTCCCACAACCTCCCGGTTGCAGTACCATCAGCGTGTGCAGGCTTAGCTTCCGGGTTCGGAATGGGACCGGGCGTTTCCCTGCAGCTATTGA
>NZ_JAKRNA010000052.1:0-1663 GCF_022347435.1 Corynebacterium sp. ACRPE
GGCGGATTCTAGTGGTCGTGGAAACACTTCCTATGTTTCGGTTGAGTTTATCAGTGCTGCCATTTTCTCGGCTGGTGTTTGAAAGCCCAGGGTTTTGCGGGGGCGGCGGTTGAGTTGCATGGCGACGAATTCTAGGTCCGCTGCACTGTGAACGCTTAGGTCTGTTCCTTTAGGGAAGTACTGCCTTAGTAGTCCATTGGTGTTTTCATTGGTGCCTCGCTGCCACGGCGAACCAGGATCGCAGAAGAACACGGGACAATTTGTAGCTACAGAAAAGGCCTTATGGCAGGCCATTTCACTTCCCTGATCCCAGGTCAGTGATCCTTTGAGATGATCTGGCAAGGTAGCAATCGCTTTAGTAAGTGCTGCATTTACTTCGGTAGCACTATGCCCATTAGGTAAATGCAGCAAGATGACATAGCGCGTGGTTCGCTCTACTAGCGTGCCAATTGCGGACTTATTACCCGCGCCTAGAATGAGGTCGCCTTCCCAATGACCTGGTACTGCCCGGTCGTCTACTTCTGCTGGGCGGTCGGAAATCATCACCATAGGGTCAACAAACCGCCTGCGGGCACTGCGCGTGCCACGAGGTCGACGTTGGGCGTGACCGCGACGCAGTGCAGCAGCGACTTCCTTTTTCAACTCACCTTTAGCCTGGAAATACAAAGACTGATAAATCGTTTCAGGACACACGTACATAGTCTCATCACCGGGGTAGCAACTGCGCAACCTCCCAGAAATCTGCTCCGGCGAGTACCTATCTTTCACCATTTCCCAAACCACCGTGCGCAAACGTGGATTGGCATCAATCTTGCGCTTTTTCGGTCTAAACCTACGCAACACCGATTTACGGTGCGCATACGTGGGAAGATACACCCCAAACTCATCCCGGTTGCGTTTAAGCTCCTTGCTGATAGTGCCAGCAGAGCGGGCAAGACGCCGAGCTATCTCACGTACACCTTTGCCTTGCCGGTCAAGATCAAAGATGAGCTCGCGCTCTTCTACCGATAAGTAGCGCGAAGAAATACGCCTATCGATACGCTGTTGCGGAATAACCTGGACTGGGACTGCTTGGCGACCATCAACGTACTCAACTACCTGCATAAGCCTGTTATACAGCGCCACATCCGGGCCAGCCGGGACAAAAGGCACACGTCCAGTGGAAAGCTTAATGACACCTTTGTCTATATCAGCAGCACTACGCGGATGAATGCCACAGGCTAAAGCGGCATCTTTGCGGCCTAAAGCATTCGCGCGCAATTGCAGATAACTACACCGGCCAGTTGTGGCCGCAGCTTTGCGGCCATGTGGATTGCGCTTCCACAAACCAAGCTCAATACCGATGCGGTACACCGGAGAAGAGCCTATAGAAAGCTGGCGCGCAATATCCATCGGTGCCACACCTTCCAGCCACAGGCGAGCTATTTCCTGACTATCAGCCGAGCCAGTAGTCCTGCGGCGCTTGCGCGGCAAGTCCAACTCACCAGCAAGCCGATACGCCACCGACCGCGCTAAACCAACCACCCCAGCAGCCGTCCGTATTGAACTACCAGCCCGAACCAACGACGCAAACCGCGCCACAACAGCAGGATCCGGAACCCATTTCGACTTCACACAATCACCTAACCCATGTCAGGTGTTTCCACGACCACTAGAAATCAGG
>NZ_JAKRNA010000053.1:0-1441 GCF_022347435.1 Corynebacterium sp. ACRPE
TGAACTGCTCCCCATTAGTTGGACTGAGAAATCAGTTGCCAACAACTAGTGGGGAGCATTTTCTTTGAGAGCACGTAGTTCGCTGAGTGAAGTTCAGCGTGAGCAGTTAGTGGAGCTTTTCGAGCAGGGAATGGGTTGCCGAGCCGCTGCTCGTGTTGTCGGTGTCTCGAGAGACGCAACGCGTAGACTTTATCGTCGTTTCCAACTGCGTGGCAGACTATGTCTCGTGGAGAAACCAAACAAGCAGCACTACTCCTTCGAGGCGAAGAAGGAGGTTGTAGAACGTCATCTTGCGGGTGAGTCGATGATGGATCTTGCCCGAGAGTTCAATCTTTCATCCGACCACCTCGTCAAGGACTGGGTGGCTAAGTGGCGCAGAGGCGGCGACGAGGCTCTGCGCCCGAAGCCGAAGGGCAGGCCCAAAGGATCGGCTGGGCCGAAACGCCTCACGGAAGAGGAAAAGCTTCGCCGCCAGGTTGAGCGGCTGGAAGCGGAAAACGCCTACTTAAAAAAATTGCGAGACTTGAGGAACCAGGGACACGCCTGAAGGTCCAGGCGATCGTCATCCTCAAGTCACACCACCGCTTGGACTACCTCCTGGATGCGGCCGGCATGGCACGCTCGACATTCTTCTACCACCAAAAACGACTCACCGCACCGGATAAACATGCCGAGCTCAAACAAGCGATCCGGGACAGTTTTCAGCGCAACAAACACCGCTACGGCTACCGGCGGGTACTGCTCGACCTGCGTAACCAGGGCTGGGTGGTCAACCACAAACTTGTCTACAAGCTCATGCGCGCCATGGGCTTGAAAGCCAAGATCCGCCAGCGCAGGCCCTACATCTCCTACACTGGCACAATCAGCTACATCGCTGAGAACACACTCGAGCGCAACTTCACCCCCGATAGGCTCAACACTGTCTTCGTCAGCGACGTCACCGAGTTCAAAGTCGCTGGCCGCAAGGTGTATCTCTCACCGGTGATGGACCTGTTCGACCGCTCAATCGTCGCCCACACAGTGGCCACATCGCCGTCTACAGCGTTTACCTCGGCTTCGTTGGCGCAGGCGATCAAAGCGTGTGCTCCAGAGCCGGGCTGGATGATCCACACCGATCAAGGATTCCAATACCAGCACTCATCATGGCGCACCCTGATTAGCCAGCACCAGGGAGTCCAATCGATGTCACGCAAAGGCAACTGCTACGACAACGCGGTCATGGAGAACTTCTTCGGCCACCTGAAAACCGAGATGTACCACGGAGAAGCCTTCGACACCGTCGCAGAGTTCAACCAGGCAATCGACGAGTACATCCGGTGGTACAACACCGAACGCATCCAACAACGACTCAAGGGTCTAACCCCGATGCAATATCGAAATCAGACCCTTGAAGCCCTAACCGCCTAGAATTAAACCAGTCCAACTTTCGGGGGCCAGTTCA
>NZ_JAKRNA010000054.1:0-1437 GCF_022347435.1 Corynebacterium sp. ACRPE
TGAACTGGCCCCCAAAAGTTGGACTGGTTTAATTCTAGGCGGTGAGGGGTTCAAGGGCCTGATTCCGATATTGCATCGGGGTCAGGCCCTTGAGTCGTTGTTGGATGCGTTCGGTGTTGTACCACTGGATGTACTCGTCGATCGCTTGGGTGAATTCCTCGACGGTGTCAAAGACTTCCCCGTGGTACATCTCGGCCTTCACGTGCCCGAAGAAGTTCTCCATTACTGCGTTGTCGTAGCAGTTGGCTTTACGCGACATCGACTGGACACCGCCGTTGTCACCGATCAGGTTACGCCAGGAGGAATGCTGGTACTGGAATCCTTGATCGGTGTGCATCATCCACCCAGGCTTCGGCGCACAGGCCGCAATCGCCTTAGTCAATGATTCGGCGGTAAACGCTGCCGTCGGCGATGTAGCCACGGTGTGGGCGACGATTGAGCGGTCGAACAAGTCCATCACCGGTGACAAATACACTTTTCGGCCTGCGACCCTAAACTCGGTGACGTCGCTGACAAAGACGGTGTTTGGCTTATCTGGGGTGAACTTGCGGTCAAGCTTGTTGTCAGCAATGCGACTTTTAGTTCCTGCGTAGGAAATATACGGTCTGCGTTGGCGGATCTTGGCCCGAAGCCCCATCTGGCGCATGAGTTTGTAAACGAGTTTGTGGTTGACCACCCAGCCCTTGTTGCGCAGGTCCAGCAACACTCGCCGGTAGCCGTAGCGATGCTTGTTAGCCTCGAAGCTTTCTAGGATCGCCTCCTTGATCGCAGCGTGCTTATCTGGCTCGCTGAGTCGTTTCTGGTGGTAGAAGAATGTCGCCCGCGGCATACCGGCTGCCTCTAGGAGGTCCTCCAAGCGGTGGTGAGACTTGAGGATGACGATCGCTTGGACTTTCAGGCGCGTCCCTGATTCCTCAAGTCCCGCAATTTTTTTAGGTAGGCATTTTCGGCCCGCAACCGTTCGTTTTCGCGACGTAGCTTATCTTCTTCAGAAAGCACTTTCGGCTTAGCTGAACCTTTAGGCCTGCCCTTCGGCTTCGGTTTTAAGGCGTCATCGCCGCCTTTGCGCCATTTCCGCGACCAATATCCAACCACTTGGTCTGACGACAGGCCAAACTCACGGGCAAGACTCATCTTTGACTCGCCAGTGAGATGGCGTTGGACAACTTCCTTTTTGATCTCGAAGGAGTACTGCTGCTTTGAAGGCTTTTCCACAAGACACAGCTTGCCATGGAGCAAGAACCGACGAAACAAAGCGCGAACTGGATAAACACCAACACCGACATGATGGGCTGCAGCCCAGTAACTACAACCCTGCTCGAAAAGGGCCACCAATTCTTCCCGCTGCCCCGCCGACAACGAACTACGCGTATGCATACAACTGCTCCCCACTAGTAGGTAACTGATTTCTCAGTCCAACTAATGGGGAGCAGTTCA
>NZ_JAKRNA010000055.1:0-1411 GCF_022347435.1 Corynebacterium sp. ACRPE
GGGGTTAAGTAGCAAAAAGTGTGTCTGAGTTACAGTGATCTTGCTGCTCAGGTTGGGTAAATCGGGCGGATATAAGGTCTTGGTGCTTATATCCGCGCGTTTCGTGTTCAATCCATCGGAATGGCACCCCCATGTGCTAGTCGGGGGTTGGTGTGCTTTCCGGGTGAGTAAAAACAGGCCACGATGCCCGGTATGTACTGGGCAAATGAAGAAAAACGGAACCACATCCAAAGGCACAACCAGGTGGCGGTGCAAAGACCCGAACTGCGGTAGCTCCACAACACGAACCCGCACCGATCGCACGCAGGCCCGCAACTTTAAAGCCTTCGTCTCCTATGCCACCTCCACAGCAACGTTGTCTGAACTCGCCGGGCAACAAAGGGTGAGTCGCTGGACGCTTGATCGCCGATTCGAACCGTTTTGGCTCATCGACATCCCCAACGACGGTGCCCTGCAGCGCGTCTACGATCAGATCTTCATCGACGGCACCTACACCGCAGCTGGCTGTCTGCTTGTGGCAGCCAGCCGCGACCACGTCATTGCGTGGCACTGGACCAAACACGAAACCGCCCACGCATACACGCAGCTACTTCGCAAAATCGCCGAGCCGCTCTGCGTCGTCCTCGACGGCGGACAAGGCGCACTCACCGCGATTAAAGCCTGCTGGCCAAACGCAATGATTCAGCGTTGCCTCGTTCATGCGCAACGCGTCATCCGCCGCTACACCACCTCGCGGCCGCGTACCGACGCCGGCAAAGCCATCTACACACTGGCGTTGAAACTAACCCGTGTCACCACGCTCGACCAGGCACGGGAGTGGACGCTGCGCCTGCACGACTTCGGTCAGGTATTCAAAACATTCCTCAACGAGAAAACACCCGTGCCAAAAGAGCGCCGAACACTCAATAACCAGTGGGAATGGACTCACCTGCGGGTACGCAAAGCCTACAACTCACTGCTGCACCTATCGCGCAACAATTGGCTGTTTACCTACCTGCAGCCACCACCGCATGCGCTTGATCCTCAACGCTGGGCTTCAACGACAAACAGTCTTGAAGGCGGCATCAACGCCCAGCTCAAACGCATCGCCGATGCGCACCGAGGCAGGTCTGGGGAACGCCAACGAAAAATGCTCGAGTGGTACCTCCACACCAAAAAGCAACTGCCTGACGATCCGCTAAAAATCGCCAGGCAGTGCAATTTTGGCCAAGATCAACTCGCCAAAGTCAACGATCTTGCCGAAGAAGACCACAACAAAGCCGACCAGGAAACAGGACGACCAGCCTTCTACGACAACGCTATCCCAACCGAGTACGAACACTCGATAGGAATCAGAAAAGGCCCCATGAAGTAACTAACCGTGTACCCGCCCGCGACACGCCGAGCGGACACACATTCTGCTACTTAACCC
>NZ_JAKRNA010000057.1:0-1339 GCF_022347435.1 Corynebacterium sp. ACRPE
GCCGCTGACCCTCATCATATCGATCCGACCGCGTATCTCGAAGAGCTACTGACTCAAGCGTCCCCAGATTTGATGCGCCAAATGCTCACTGACTTCATCAACCAGATTCTTTCCGCCCAAGCAGACACCGTCTGCGGGGCTGATTACGCCACCGTGTCAGCCGAGCGCACCAACACACGTAATGGCTACCGTCATCGCCAACTTGATACCCGAGTCGGCAGCATTGATGTGGCAATCCCGAAGCTACGCACCGGCGCATTTTTCCCTGACTGGCTGCTAGAGCGCCGCAGCCGCACCGAGCGTGCCCTGACCACAGTCATCGCCACCTGTTACCTGAAAGGAGTCTCCACTCGCAGGATGAACGACCTGGTGGCCACCCTTGGGATCAACAACTTGTCGAAGTCTCAGGTCAGCCAGATGGCCAAAGAACTCGATGACATGGTCGATGACTTCCGCACCCGCCGGCTTGACCAAGGCCCCTACCACTTTGTCTCCTGCGACGCGCTGACAATGAAGGTGCGGGAAGGCGGACGTGTCGTAAAGACCAGCGTGTTGCTGGCCACAGGTGTCAACGCTGACGGCTACCGAGAGCTTTTGGGCATGCAGGTTGCCACCGCGGAATCTACCGCGTCGTGGACCGGGTTCTTTCGGGACCTCATCGCCCGTGGCCTGACCGGGGTATTCCTCGTTACTAGTGATGCCCATCTTGGTATTCAAGCAGCCGTGGGTGACTGCCTGCCGCAGGCTAGTTGGCAGCGGTGTCGAACGCACTTCGCGAAGAACCTCTCGGCCCAGGTTCCCAAAACCCAATGGCCGACTCTGTCAGCGATGTTTCACACAATCTTTCAGCAACCCGATGCCGCTAGTGTGTGGGCCCAAGCTCGTGAGGTTATTGAATTCTGCCAGCAGAAATTCCCTCACGTTGCCACCTACCTCGAGGAGTGTCTCGACGAGCTGTTGGCGTTTACCGCTGCGCCGAGAGCGGTGTGGACCAAAATCTGGTCGAATAACCCCACTGAACGGCTCAATAGGGAGATCCGCCGGCGTACCGATGTCGTAGGAATCTTCCCAAACCGAGACGCTGTTGTGCGCCTTGTTGGGGCGGTTTTGGCCGAACAGCACGATGACTGGATCCAACAGAAGCGTTATATGTCACTGACCAGCCTGGCACAGACCAAAGAGATCATCGCCGCTGGGGTCATCGACGAGGACCGCGACAACAACCAGGAGATCGCCGCGTGAATACCCTCACCCCTTATCCCCGAGATGGCCCCTAAACCACCGCCATGAAACTAACCCCAGATTCGAAAACAGATACACCACTACCCAGGACTTGACC
>NZ_JAKRNA010000058.1:0-1307 GCF_022347435.1 Corynebacterium sp. ACRPE
TGAAGTGCCCCGAGTTTTGTTCCTAGGCATTTGCCTTGATTTCTATTATTTCTTGCGGCGGGTTCTGCTTCCAAAAATCGGTTTCCACTTCGACTGGGGTTCGGTATCCCAAGCTTTGGTGAAGCCTCATCTCGTTCCACCATGACACCCACTCGAACGTCGCGATTTCTACCTCGACAACATCATCCCACCTGCGAGTATGGATCAGCTCGTTCTTGTAGGAGCCGTTAACGTTTTCAGCCAGAGCATTGTCATAAGAATCCCCGACAGTTCCGGTGGAAGCGGCAATCCCGTGCTGGGCAAGGCGCTCGTTGTAGACCACGCTGACGTACTGCGAGCCGTGATCCGAATGGTGAATGAGACCTGTTGTTTCCTCAGCACACACGATCGCCTGATTAAGAGCTTGCAGCGGCAACGCTTCGGTGCGCATGGAGTCTGATAACGCCCACCCAACGATCCGTCGGGAGTAAACGTCGGTGACAAACGCGGCATACACAAAGCCTTTCTTCGTGCGCACATACGTAATGTCAGCCACCCACAGTTTGTTCGGGCCGGGGGCTTTGAACTCACGCTCGACCAAGTCTGGGCGCAGATCAGGCACGTTAGGCTTACGGGTTGTAAGAGGTGATCTGCCTTTGCCTTTGCCAGAAACACCGGCCAAGCGCATTAAACGGGCAGTTTGTTCACGACCGATATCATATCCGTCACGGCGGAGAGCATGCCACATTTTCCGTACACCGTAGACACCGTAATTATCCCGATGAACAGTTCTAATGCGTTCGACCAGCACAGCATCACGAAGGCGACGAGCACTTAACCCACGGGCCTTGGACTGGCGATAGCCACGCGAGGTGATGAACCCACCAGCCCGGTTATTCTTCAACGTCTTACAGATGAACTCGACAGAGAAACGAACCCGGTATTCATCGATGAACCGGATCATTTCCGACGTTTTGGGTCGAGTTCCGACGCGAAAAAAGCTGAAGCGGCCTTCAGCAGCTCATTAGTGTCGCGTAGCTCTTGATTTTCACGACGCAGCCTCGCGTTTTCCGCGGCCAAATCTTCAGGCACAGGTTCTGGGATGTTTCCCGCACGACGGGCCTGTTGAGTCCATTGACGGGCCGTATGCCATGAAACCCCCAGCTTTGGAGCTACTGCCTGGCACGCGGCTTGCATCGACATATTTTCTGCCAAGATGCGATCTTCCACGAGACGGACCACACGGTCCTTTGCATCCTGGTCAAATTTTCTTGGCATATTCCAGATTTTCCCATCTACTTAAACGGAACAAAACCTGGGGCACTTCA
>NZ_JAKRNA010000059.1:0-1311 GCF_022347435.1 Corynebacterium sp. ACRPE
TGAAGTGCCCCGAGTTTTGTTTCTAGGCATTTGCCTTGATTTCTATTATTTCCTGTGGCGGGTTCTGCTTCCAAAATTCGGTTTCGACCTCGACTGGGGTTCGGTATCCCAAGCTTTGGTGGAGCCTCGTCTCGTTCCACCATGACACCCATTTGAGCGTCGCGATTTCTACCTCGACAACGTTATTCCACCTGCGAGTATGGATTAGCTCGTTCTTGTAGGAACCATTAATGTTTTCTGCCAGAGCATTGTCATAAGAATCCCCGACAGTTCCGGTGGAAGCGGCAATCCCGTGCTGGGCAAGTCGCTCGTTGTAGACCACGCTGACATACTGTGAGCCGTGATCCGAATGGTGAATGAGACCTGTTGTTTCCTCAGCACACACGATCGCCTGGTTAAGAGCTTGCAGCGGCAGTGCTTGAAGTCCGCATCGAGTCTGATAACGCCCACCCAACGATCCGTCGGGAATAAACGTCGGTGACAAACGCGGCATACACAAAGCCATTCTTCGTGCGCACATACGTAATGTCAGCCACCCACAGCTTGTTCGGACCTGGGGCTTTGAATTCACGCTCGACCAAGTCCGGGCACAGATCAGGCACGTTAGGCTTTAAGGTTGTGATTAGTGATCCGCCTTTGCCAGAAACACCGGCCAGGCGCATTAAACGGGCAGTTTGTTCACGACCGATATCAATTCCGTCACGGCGGAGAGCATGCCACATTTTCTGTACACCGTAGACACCGTAATTATCCCGATGAATAGCACTAACGCGTTCAACCAGCACAGCATCACGAAGGCGACGAGCACTTAACCCACGGGCCTTGGACTGGCGATAGCCGCGCGAGGTAATGAACCCACCAGCGCGGGTATTCTTCAACGTCTTACAGATGAACTCGACGGAAAAACTACTCCGGTATTCATCGATGAATCGGATCATTTCTTAACGTTTGGGCCTGGTTCCGACGCGAAAAAGCTGAGGCAGCCTTCAGTAGCTCATTAGTGTCGCGTAGCTCTTGATTTTCACGGCGTAGCCTCGCGTTCTCTGCGGCCAAGTCTTCAGGCACAGGTTCTGGGATGTTTCCTGCACGGCGGGCAGGCTTAAGTCCATTGACGGGCCGTGTGCCATGAAATTCCCAACTTTGGAGCTACTTGCCTGGCACGCGGCTTGCATCGACATATTTTTCTGCCAAGATGCGGTCTTCCACGAGACGGACCACACGGTCCTTCACATCCTGGTCAAATTTCCTTGGCATGTTCCAGATTTTCCCATCTACTCAAACGGAACAAAACCTGGGACACTTCATACTTCA
>NZ_JAKRNA010000005.1:0-132072 GCF_022347435.1 Corynebacterium sp. ACRPE
TACAACACCGAACGCATCCAACAACGACTCAAGGGTCTAACCCCGATGCAATATCGAAATCAGACCCTTGAAGCCCTAACCGCCTAGAATTAAACCAGTCCAACTTTCGGGGGCCAGTTCAGGCAGCTCATTGGCTGCATACCGGGGCGGTTTCTTATCGCCACAGCTATCTCCGCTGCCAGCTAGCGCAGCCGCTGCCCGCTTTATTGCAGCGCAGAAGTTAGACGCATGACATTATCCACGTAACGGCGGATGAAGCCACGCTCATTCCACTCCTCAAGGGTCAGCTCGTGGCATACGGCGCGGTAATTGGCCACGAGCTGGTTGAACTGGTCAATGAGGTCTCCCTTGGCCACCAGCATGGTGGATTCGTAATTTAGGCCGAACGAGCGCGGGTCCATATTAGAAGAGCCAAACATGCACAACGGGTCGCGGCCTGGATCGTCAGGGTCGGTGATGATGAACTTGGAATGCAGCACAAAGGGGTAGGGGAATTGGTAGATGCGCACACCCGCCTCCAGCAGCGCCTGGTAGTAGGAGGATTGCGCGTGGTTGACCATAAACTGGTCCGCCTTTGCCGATACATAAAGTTCCACGTCCACGCCGCGGTAGCAGGCGGTGGTCACGGCCTCCAGCAGGGATTCATCCGGGACGAAGTAGGGCGAGCACAGCACTAGCCGGTCCTTGGCGTGGTGTACCAAGGAGTTGAACATGCGCAGGTTTGGCTCAGTGGTGTAACCCGGCCCGGAGGGGATTATCTGGAGGTGGTTGGCGTCGGCAGTCTGGGCGTCGTCATACGGCAGCTCATCCAGCGGCAGGTTCTCGTCCGCCTCGAGGTACCAATCCACGGCGAAGACCGCGGACATGGAGGTCACAATCGGGCCCGAAAGCTCCACCATGTAGTCAATCCAGTAGCGATCCTTGGTCTTGTACTGGCGCTTAATCATATTCAGCGAGCCAATAAAGCCCACCTTGCCATCGATAATCACCAGCTTGCGGTGATTGCGCAGGTCAGGGCGGCGGAAGCGGCCCTTGTGCAGCTGGATGGGCAGCATGAGATGCCAGTCGACGCCTATCTCCGTTAGCCGCTTACCCAGCTTGAAGTAGCCCTTGTACTTAAAGCTGCCAATCTGATCCAAAAGCAAGCGCACCTTCACGCCGCGGGCGGTAGCCCTGCGCAGCGACTCAAAGAAGACGTCTGTGGTCTCATCCCAGGACTGGATGTAGATCTCGATGGATACGTACTTCTCGGCGCGGTCAATAGCGGCGGCAATGGCGCGAATGGACTCGTCATAATCCGCGTGCAGGTCAAGGTTATGGCCCACCAATGCTGGGAACCCGGTCAGCTCGCGGTTGAGCCTGATGACCGATTCAATTTCGGCCGAAAGGATACCTTGTGGGTGATCCGGGGTGCGGGCTGTGACGTTTTCAATCTTCTCATTGGCTTCTTGCTGGATGCGGTGGCGACGCCGGTTGATATACGGCGATCCCATGAGCAAAAACAGCGGCAGGCCGATAAATGGCAGCACCAGAATAGCCAATAGCCACGCGGTGGAACTGGAAGGTCGGCGGCCTTCCGGCACAAAACCAACGGCAATAATCTTGATGCCGTAATCAAGGATCAGGAATACGAGCTGCCAGAAGCTGAGATCAAGAGACCAAGACATTTAACGAACGGAATCGAAATCGGGCAGATCATAATCTGCGATAAGCGGGCAATGATCAGAGGTTTTATCGCCGGCGCGCTCCACCATGTCTACCTGCGCGCCGGTCACATGCTTGGCAAGCGGGGCTGAAGCCAACTGGAAGTCGATGCGCATGCCCTCGTTCTTTTGGAAGCGCATGCCTTTGTAATCGAAGTAGGTATAGCGCTGGTCCTCCGTGAACCGGCGGGTAACCTCCTCGAGGCCGGCTTCTTCCAGCATCTGGAACGCGGCGCGCTCTGGCTCGGTGACATGAGTCTTGCCGCGGAATGCCTCAATATCCCACACGTCTTCATCGCGCGGGGCAATATTGAAATCACCGGTCATAAGCAGCTTGGATTGCGCATGATCTTCTGCATAGCGCGCCAAGTGATAGAGAAAGTCCAGCTTGTAGTCGTAGTGGCGGTCCGTAATCTCGCGGCCGTTGGGCACGTAGAGAGACCAGATTTCTACGCCACGGATGCGCGCCCCTAGTGCTCGGGCCTCACGGTCTTGCGGCTTTTCTGGATCTTTGGCAAAGCCTGGCTGGCCCGGAAAGCCGATAAAGACGTCCTCGGGCTCTTCCTTGGACACAATGGCCACGCCGTTCCACTGGTTGAGCCCGTGGCAGGTGACATGTAGGCCCGCGTCCTCGAAGGCCTCGCGCGGAAACTTATCGTCTTTCACCTTAGTTTCTTGCAGGCACAAAACATCGATGTCGTGCTTGGAGATAAGGTCCAGCGCCCGCTGTGTGCGGGTACGAACGGAGTTAATATTCCACGTGGCGATGCGCATGCCACATAGGTTACCTGGGTAGTGAGTCGAGCTCACTACCCAGCCCACAAGGAGTCAGCGGGCAGTCCCATAAGGCTCACCGCCCAGACCGGAAGTCCGCAGCGCGGAGCCTAGTCGCGCAGGCAGGCGTAGATGCGCCGGTGTTGCTCGATGAAGCCGAGCTTCTCAGCCAGACGTACTCCTGCGATATTCGAGGTCGGCGCGGTGAGGTACGCGTGCTCAGCGCCGTTGTCGTGGCCCCAGTGCAGCAGGTGCTGGAGTGCGAGCGTGCCGTATCCGCGGCGCCGGAAGTCCTTGGCCACCTCGATGGAAGAAAGACCCAGCCACGTGGTGCCATCGCCGGATTCGCTCAGGGTGCCGCGGGCAATGGCGACGGTCTCGCCATCGAGGACTAGGCGGCCAAATCCGAGCGTTCCCTCGAGGTGAGCGCCAAGGCTCTGCAACGCTTCGGCAGAAAGGGCATCGGTGCGGGATTGATACATCGCCAGCCACTCGTCATCGGGCTGGGCGGCGAGGTGGAAGGTGGGGGAGGGAGAGGGGGCGTCGGCAAGCGCGGGCAGATTCCGCAGGACCATGGCGAGGACCTCTGGCTCAGTCTCCCAGGCGGGGTCGGCGAGCAGGCGCTCGGCCGGCTTGCCTATGCGCTCCGGGACTAGCAGGTGCACTGGAAGGCTGTGGCGGGCGTAGAAGGCCTTAATCTCCTCCAGTGGCACCGGAGTGAAGCCGGCCGAAGGCCCCACGGGCACGGCCGAGTTGGAGCGGCCGGAAACCCCGTCGCTCGCGCGCAACAGCCAGGAACCGTCGCTGGTCCAAGCGTGGTCTGTGCTGGGGAAAGCCGCGGCCGCGGCAACCTCCACTGCGCGGATATCGGAGTTGCGGACCATGCGCGGGGAGAGGCGCTTGATGATCTTCAGCTGCTCTGGCGGGATCTCCACCGCCTCCAGGTCGGAGGGGTAGCCGCCGACCTCTTGTGGGCGAATGACCAGCGGATTGAGGCTCAGCACATGCCCGATGACATCGCTATGCACGTCGCCAAAGTCGCGCCGGGCCACCACGCGCTCGCCCACATGGATGGCATCGGAGCGGAAAATGCGTGACATTAGTCGTCGTGGCCGAAGGGATCGGCGTCCTCGCCCGGTACCCAGGAATAACCCGGTTCGGTCCAGCCGTGGCGCTTAATGGCCTTCTTGGCCTGGCGCTTATAGCGGCCGATGAGGGTATCGGTGTAGAGGAAGCCATCGAGATGGCCGGTCTCGTGCTGCAGGCAGCGGGCGAAAAAGCCATAACCCTCGACGGAGATGTCATTGCCGTTTTCGTCCTTGCCGGTCACGCGCGCCCAGTCGGCGCGGCCGGTGGGAAAGCCCTCGCCTGGCACGGAGAGGCAGCCCTCGTCATCGGAGCCATCATCGGCCGGCATGGTCTCTGGGATCTCGGAGGTCTCCAGCACGGGGTTGATAACGCAGCCCTTGCGCATGCCCGCCTCCTCGGACGGCAGCTCAGTGCCATTAGGGCCATCTGTATCGGGGCAGTGGTAGACAAAGAGGCGCTTGCCAATTCCTACCTGGTTAGCGGCCAGGCCCACGCCATTGGCGGCGTCCATGGTTTCATACATGTCCGCGATGAGCTGCTGCATTTCCGGGGTGGAAATCTCGGATTCTTCCACCGGTTGGGTGGGTTCGTGAAGCACGGTCTCGCCGTGGATAACGATGGGGCGAATAGTCATGCCTTACAGTTTAGGCATGAACCCCTTGTCTGACCTAGACGCCGCCATTTTGGACTTCGAGGAAACCGCGCCGCGCAGCATCGGCCACAAGGAAGAGGCCATCCGTGCGCAGCTGGACATCTCCCCGGTGCGCTACCACCAGCGCCTTAACCTGCTTCTCGACGCCCCCGCGGCCGCCCAATCCCATCCCCTCCTGGTTGCACGGCTGCGGCGCCTGCGCGAGGAGCGAGAAGACACGCGGCGCGCCGCGCGGGGAAATACCCCAGATAGTTAATTCTGGGTACTAGTGTTGCGTATGTGACTAATGTGAATCCGGAAAATTCGACCGACAAGGTATCCGACGAAACCCGCGCCGGCTCTGCTGCCGGTGCGTCCGCTTCCCGTGCAGCTAAGCGCCCCGCTGGTGGTGGCGCGCACGCTAAAAAGGGCGGCCTCCCGCTGCGCGGCCTGGCGATGGTCCTCATCGCCGTGGCCGTCATGCTCGGCCTCTGGGCTTTGTACTCCATGACCTCAGGCGACGATGACTCCACCGTGGCCTCCGAGAACAAGCAGGAAAACTCCACCGGTTCCACCATCGGTGCCGCGCCCGAAGGATCTGCTGGCCCCGACGCCGCAGGTTCCCGTGCCCCTGGCGCGCCAGGCGCTTCCGAGGGCGCGAGCGCGCCGGCCCCCGCACCGGCGCCAGGTGAGGGCGAAAGCGATGCTGCAGGCGACTCGGCCGCGTCCGGCGCTGCCGATGAGGGAGCCGCGGCTGAGGGAGATGCCGCCGCAGGCGAGGAAAACGCCCACTCCGCCGCGCGCGACCGCAACGATATTAAGGTCAGCGTCCTCAATAACTCCGGCGAGGTAGACAAGGCCAAGAAGGAAGCCGATTCCCTCAAGGGTGGCGGCTTCAAGGTTGGCTACGTGGGCAACCTGCCGGGCGATGTCCTCACCGTTCCGAAGACCACCGTCTTCTTCCCAGAAGGCGATGCCTCCGCTGAGGCTCTGGCCAAGGAAGTCGCCGCCCGCTACCAGGCCGATATCGCCCCGATGAACCGCGACCTGCCTAAAGAAGCAACCGATGACGGCGCCGTCGTCGTCGCCCTGGCGGTACCGCAGGCCTAAGCAAGCCGCGCACCTGACTTAAAGTCCAAGGCCATCCGGCCGAAGAGCAAGCACCATAGTTCTTCGGCCGAATGCCTTGGACTTTTGTGATCTGAACTTGTCCGCGACCGCCCGTCCACCGGTGCGAACAGGTTAAATAAAATTCACGCCTTAATACCTGTCACCCGTTAAGCTGAATGGGTGAAGATCCCGGCAGAACAATTCGCCCGCTCTCCCGAACCAACGCTCGGCGTGGAATGGGAGGTGGCGCTCGTGGACCGTGGCACGCGCGACCTTGTCCCGCGCGGCGCAGAACTCATTGACCTCGCCACTGCAACCCACCCCGAGATCCACCTGGAAAAGGAATTCCTCCAGAACACGGTAGAGCTGGTCACGGGCATCTGCCATACCGTGCCGGAAGCCATCGCTGACCTGAACACTTCCCTGAAGGCAGTGGAAGAAGCAGCCGATAAACTGGGCGTAGACGTCTGGGCCTCTGGTGGCCACCCGTTTACGGACTTCCGGGAGAACCCGCTTTCGGATAAGCCCAGCTATCAAGAAATCATCGCGCGCACCCAGTACTGGGGCAAGCAGATGCTGCTTTGGGGCACGCACGTGCACGTGGGCGTTAGCCACGAGGACCGCGTATGGCGCATCATCAATGCGCTGATGACCAAGTACCCCCACCTGCTGGCCATTTCTGCGTGCTCGCCCGGGTGGGAGGGCCTCGATACCGGCTATGCCTCCAACCGCACCATGCTGTACCAACAGCTGCCCACCGCAGGCATGCCGTATCAATTCCGCGATTGGGCCGAGTGGCAGTCCTATATGCGCGACCAGGCCATTTCCGGCGTTATTAATCACACCGGTTCCATGCACTTTGATATTCGGCCGGCGTCCAAGTGGGGCACGGTGGAGGTGCGCGTCTCTGATGCGACGTCCAACCTGCGCGAGCTCTCCGCCATCGTGGCGCTCACTCACTGCTTGGTGGTGTACTACGACCGGCTTATCGACGCCGCGGAGCCCCTTCCCACCCTGCAGCCCTGGCACGTGGCAGAAAATAAGTGGCGCGGTGCCCGCTATGGCATGGACGCGCTGGTGATTACCTCCCGCGAGACCGATGAGGCCTGGGTTAAGGACGAGTTAGCGGAGATGGTGGATGAGTTTAGCCCCATTGCGCGCGAGCTGGGATGCGTCAACGAGTTAAAGCTCATCCACGAAATTATCGATGGCGGAGCCGGCTATGAGCGGCAGCGCCGTCTCTTTAAAGAGACGGGCAGCTGGCGCGAGGTGGTCGAAGAGACCTGCCGCGAGTTGCACACCTTCCGCCCGCTCTAAAGCGGCGGGCAGGCGGGCCCGGGGCTAGTCCTCGGAGCGTGAATGGCGACCGTAGGCCGGGATATCGGGGATATCGGTGATGTCCTGAGCCGCCGGGAACGCGCGCGTTTCCGGCCCTACCGCGGGCATTTCTGCCGTTTCATCGCTGACGGGTTGCGCTGCCCGCGAATGCCCCTGGCCCCCACGGCTCGTAGCTGTGGTATTAAACGAGCGCGCCGGGCGTGCCCCGGCCTCCGAGCCAGCGGGCTGCGCAGGTAAGTGGTGGCGGCCCGGGGCGGGCGCTTCCTCTTCCGGCTGGGTGCCAGGGATAAAACCCCACACCGCGTAGAAGGCGATAAAGAGGACGCCGGCGCCGGTGAAGGCCAACGTTCCCCACGGCTGCAGATCCCAGTGGTCGAGCGAGCGGCTAGCCGCAGACAGCCACACGGGTGCGGAGATGAACGGCAAGGTCACCGCACACATAGCGAGCACCGACACGAGGCCAGCGACCTGCGCGCCGAGGATGCCGTGCAGGCGCTTGCCCAGACCCTGGTTGACGGCAACTAGCACGACGACGGCTAGCGGCACCGTCCACACCCAGTGGTGGTACCAGGAGAACGGGGAGACCAAGCAGGAGCTGATGCCGGCAAGCGCAAGTGCGGCGGAATTATTGCGGTGCTTCATCGCGGTGCGCAGCGCCAGGCAGGTCAAAATGAAGACCACGACCACGGCGGCAAGCCAGATCCAGCCGCCATCGATGCCCCATGCGCGGACCATCACCGAGCGAATGGACTGCGCACCTGGGTTGGTGTGCTCGCCCACGCGGGAGGACTTAAAGATAGCGTCGGTCCAGAAATCGGCGGCATCCGGAATCGTCACGAAACCAATGGCAACGGTCACCGCGAAGGTAAGGATAGCGATGATCGCTTGCCACCAGCGCTTCTGGAAGAGCAAGACCAGACCCATATAGGCCGGGGTGAGCTTCATACCCGCGGCCAAACCAATTCCGATGCCCGGCAAAGCGCGCTTGCGCGGGAGGATGTCCAAGGCCACCAGCAGCATCAAAAAGATGTTGATCTGGCCAAAGAATAAGGTGCCGTGCACCGGCTCATTCGCCGGGGTGCAGCACAGCAGCAAAAGGCCCAGCAGCCAAATTGCCGGGGAGAGCTTGAGGCCGCGCTCACGCAGGACCAGCATAATAACCGTGAACAAGGCGAGGGCGGTGCCGCCCTGCCAGAGAAGGATCAAGGGGGCGTCGGCAAGCGTGGAAAGCCACGTGAAAAGAGTGCCGGAAAAGGGTGGATAGGTAAAAGGCAGGTCGCCAATATAGGCGTTATCGTAGAGGTCCGCGCCTTGGGCCACCTCGCCGCCGGCGAGCCAATAAATCTTCAGATCCAGGGGAACGCGCCACACAAAAGCGCTATTGCCGTCGAAGATGCTGAAGCGGTAGACGATGACGCCGATAAGAGCGGCGAGCAAAGCCACCATAGTGGGAAGCCCATAAAGCTTTTTCACGGTGAAAAGCGTCTCCTACTTGCGGCGCAGCGACTTCGCGGCGGGTCGGTCGTTGCGGGACATGGATTCCTCGGTGCCGTACAGACCCTCACGGCGTGCAATACGTGAGGTGCGCTGCGCGGTTACCGGGCTAGTGAACATGGCAAACAGTACCAGCAAAACGAGTATTCCTAAATCCCCGCGCTCGGCTACGCTGAAGGATTCCGCGCCAGTGATGCGTATGATGGCGCCGAGGATGGTGAGGATAAGCCCTGTGGTTTGTGGCTTGCTTACCGCGTGTACACGAGACATCGTGTCCTTGAACCGAGCGATGCCGATGGCTGCGGCCAAGGTGAGGACGCTGCCGCCAATAATGAGGATGAGCGAGAGTACATCTGCAATAAAGGACCAGCTCATTGGCTATCCCTCTTCCTAAACCTGGTGACGGATACGGTGGAGATGAATCCCAGCAGCGCAATGACCAGCATGGCTGAGACCACGGTCGTGTTAAGTGACCAGCACATATAGGTAGCCAGCGCGCACTGGAACATCGCGGTAAAGCCATCCATGCCCACCAAGCGGTCCAGCGAATTGGGGCCGGTGACAATACGCCAGACGGTGATGAGGAAGGAGACCACCAGCAGCGCGGCGGCCACCAGCAAAATCGCGTTATAGATCTGCGGATCCATTAGGGGTGGCTCCTTTCAAAGATGTCGATGAATGAGGCCTCAAGGTGGGCCACGGCACCGATTTCGCGCTGAATCTGGGCCTCATCGCGGGCGTCTAAGATATGGACGGTAATCATGCGGTTGGCAATGTCGATATCGGTCACCGTGCCGCCTGGCTGCAGGTTATACAGCGTTACGGCCAGGGAGAGTACGAACTCATTATCCAAGCGCATGGGCAGCTCCAAGATGGCGGTCTTGGGCACCGGTTGCGGGCGCACGGCCAACCAGCCCACCTTGAGCGAGGCATAGAACAATTCCCAGAACCAGCGGGCCATGAAGGCGATGAGCTTGCCCCAAGAAACATCGATGTCTGCGATAGGCATGGCCGGCAGTGGCAGGGCAAAGACGATAATGGTGCCGATGAGGAGACCGGCCACCACATTGCCCACGGTGACCTCTCCCATGAGCATGCACCACATGATGGTCAGCCAGACGATGAACCACGGGCGGAAGCGGTGGCGCAGGCCGGAAAAGCGTGCGTTAGTCATCGCTAATATCCTTCCTCTTGGCGGCGTCCGGTGTCTTTACAGTGCCGGAGTGGGAATCGCGGCCGCCGGCTTCCGGGTCGGTGCGTGCATCCAGGCCCGGCTGGGCGGGCGGCTTCGCCTCCTGGGAGGGATGCCGGCGATTTTCATAGGAATCCGCGCCGCCGGTGTAGCGCTCCTTTTGATTGAGGTGGCGGGTGGGGTCATCAGCTCTATCGCCCAATACCGCGTACTGATAGATGGACGTATCCTGAGCGGATTCGGCCGCGCGCGAGGTGATGCCCGAGATCGGCCCGGCCAGGAAGGTGATGGAGGTAGAAGCAGCTACCAGCAGCGTAGTAGAGGCGATCATGCCAAAGGGAACCCTGCCCACGTCCTGACGGGAGGAAAACTCCACCTCATCCGTGATATCAGAAAGCGGAGCTGGGCGAGCGAGTGCCACGTTACCTTCGGGGGCATCGGCGCGGTCGCGTTGGAAGCCCTTTGCCCACACCAGCATCATGACGTAGAGGGTAAGCAGGGAGGTAACCACGGCGCCGACGATAAGCACCCAGGCCATCCAGGAATCCTCGTTTGCACCAGCTTCTAGCAAGATAACCTTGCCCAAAAAGCCCGAAAACGGCGGGATACCCCCCAGGTTGATCGCGGGGATAAAATACAAGATTCCAATGAGCGGGGCGGAGTACATCAGCGAGCCCAAACGGCGCAGCGACGAGGTGCCGGCCTGGCGCTCGACGAGTCCGACCACCAAAAAGAGCGCGGTTTGCACCAAAATGTGGTGCACGGCGTAGAAGATGGCGCCGGAAAGCCCTTGCGCGGTACCGAGCGAAACGCCGAAGATCATATAGCCAATGTGGCTGACCAGGGTAAAAGACAAAAGGCGCTTAATATCGGACTGTGCGATGGCGCCCAAAATACCCACCAACATCGTGGCTAGGGCTACCCACATGAGCACGGTATCGAGGCCGCCGGCGGTGAAAATAGAGGAGCGGGCGCGGATGATGGCGTAGACACCCACCTTGGTCAGCAGGCCGGCAAAAACCGCAGTGACCAGTGAAGGTGCCGTGGGATACGAGTCCGGCAGCCAGGCGTCCAGCGGGACGACGGCTGCCTTAATGCCAAAGGCAACGAGCAGCGTGGCAAAGATCGCGGTGCGGGTGCCTTCCGGGAGATCCTGCATGCGCTGGCCAATTTGTGCCATGTTCACGGTGCCTACCGATGAATACACAAAGCCCAGCGCGAGCAAGAAAATCATCGACGAGGCCATGGACACCATCACGTATCCCACACCAGCGCGCACGCGGCTGGCCGAAGCACCCAAGGTCAACAGCACATACGATGCGACGAGGAAGACCTCAAATCCCACGTAGAGATTGAAGAGGTCGCCGGCCAGGAAGGATATATTTACGCCCATGGTCAGCAACATGTAGGTGGGCAAGAATACGGCCACCGGCTCGTCTTTGGTGCCATCGCGCACACCTTGGGAGATGGCATACCAAATAACAGAAAAGAGCACCACGGACGAGGTAAAGAGCATCACCGCAGAGAGGCGATCTGCCACTAGCGTGATGCCCACTGGGGCGTCCCAGCCGCCCACCTGCAGTGTTTGAATACCCTCAAAATCCGCAATGAGGATCAACACGGCGTTGACTACCGCTGTTATAAGCAGCGAGAAAAATACGATTTGGCGCTGCGCATTGGGCACGCGGGAAAAGATCAAGGCGAGCGCTGCGGCTATCGCTGGGATGATGATGGGCAGGGGAATGAGGTAGCCGATGTAGGGAAAGAGGGCATCGACAAGCGGCTGCATGGTCTCACTCATCGTGGGCCCCCTTTACAGGCTCTTCAAAGGACTCTGGACCGAAGTTATCGCCTTCTTTGGTTGCGCGGCCCGTCGTGGGATCGTTGGAGGCATCGTGATCTGGGCTTGCGGCCGCATTGCCAGGGCGTGCAGCCTTGGCGGCAATGGCGGTATCCTCCGCGTCATCCTCAATGACATCGTCCGTGCGGTAGCGGTACTGGCGGTAGGCCAAGGTCAGTATGAAGGCTGTCAGAGCCATGGAAATGACGATGGCGGTAAGGATCATCGCTTGGGCGAGGGGATCTGCAATCTCGGTGCCAAACGGCTCCGATTCGCGGCCATCGATGGGCGGGGAACCGGCCGAGCCGCCTGCCTGCAGCAGGAAGAGGTTGGCACCGTTGCCCAAGAGTAAAAGTCCCAGCAGCATTTTGGTCATGGCGCGGTCTAGCAGCAGGTAGATGCCCGCGGCTACGAGCACGCCGGCGGCGAGCAGGAGGAAGAGATTGGCTTCCATTTACTTCTCCTTTCCTGTCGTAGCGGCTGTGCTTGCCGTGGTGGCTTGTTTCTTTTCCTTGCGTTGCGCCCGTTGCGCTTTCTGCTTGGCGGTGCGTTGGCGTTGCTGGCGGGCCAGCGAGCGGGCGCGGTCGCGGGCGCGCTGCTTGCGCATATCCTCTTCTTCATCCAGCTTCGCGCCCAAGGAGCTGAGTATGTAGAGCGTAAGGCCGATGACGATGAGGTAGACGCCCGCATCAAAGACCAACGCCGAAGGCAGCGATACCGCGCCGATGAGCGGGATCTCTGGTGAGGTATACCCACTGGTTAGCGGAGGGTGGCCAAAGAACATTGGGGCCACCACGGCCACTGCGGATAGGAAGAGTCCGGTGCCCATGGTGCGGCCGGCGTCGATAGGCAGGGTTTCATCCAGCTCTGCGCGCCCGCCGGCCAGGTAGCGCAGGATAAGAGCTAAGGCGGCGACGAGCCCACCGGCGAAGCCGCCACCCGGTGCATTATGGCCTGCGAAGAAGAAATAGAAGGAAATCGCGACCATAGACGGGAAGAGTACGCGGGTAGAGACATCGATCATCAGCGAGCGGTTGAGTGCCTGCTCTGATTCCACGCCGGCCGCCAGCCAGCGCCGCCCAGTAACCTGCAGGGTGGGGCGGCGGCTCGCGCGGGCGAAGGACTGGGTGCGATAAATCAGCGAAGCCACGCCCAGCGCGGCGATGATAATGACGGTGATCTCGCCAAAGGTATCCCATGCGCGCAGGTCCACCAGCAAGACATTGACGGTATTGGCGCCGTGGCCAATCTCCTTGGCCAGATCGGGCATGAACTCAGAGATGGGTTTGGACTGGCGCGCGTTGATGGCAAACATCGCCACCACGGTTACCGTCAGGCCCGTGCCCACCGAAAGCCACGCGCGCAGGCGCCCCATCTTGGGATCCTGCTTCCACTCGGTGGAGGCAGGCATGCGGCGCAGGACCAGCATGAAGATAACCATCACGATGGTCTCCGTCAGCAGCTGGGTCAGTGCAAGATCTGGTGCACCGTGGAGCGCAAAGATAAAGGCGAGCGTATAACCGGTCACGCCTACGATGATGACGGCGGATAGGCGGTTATCGGTGACCGTGGCGGCCACCGCGGCCACAATAATGATGACGGCGGCCACGATCTGCCAGGGATTTTCCGCCACAATCATCCGAATATCGGTGAGGTCGCCCTTGATGAGCATGGCTACCGGCAGCAACATCAAGGTGGCAAAAATGACCGTGAGGTTCAGCTGCAGGGAGCCGCGCTGCGTGGTTGCCGTCGTGCGCAGCGAGAGCTGGCGCAGAAGAGCGATGACCGAATCATAGGCATCATCCGCATTGCCCAGTGCAGGGTAGGCGAATTGCCACTTGACTAGGGCTTGGCGCTGCCAGTGCATGACAATACCGCCCACAATAATGAGCACGGAAAGGCCCAGCGCCACGGTAAAGCCGTGCCACAGCGCCAGCTCACTATGCGCCTTCGGGCCAAAGGTGGAGTTGAGGTGCTGGTCAAAGGCCGCCGAGAGCGGCTTGGGGAATATACCCAGTACCACGGTCAGGGCGGTCAGTAGGGCAGGGGAGAGCCACAGCCCCATGGTGACGGGATGCATCTTGGCGACGGCCTCTGCCGGCTCCGTGCCATTAACCTCCGGCTTGGTAGCGAAGGCGCCCCACAAAAAGCGCAGGGTATAGGCCATGGTGAGGATAGAGCCGAGGACATAGGCCACGAGCATCATATTGCGCGGCATGCCGGCCAGTAGCTCCTCGTGCATGGTGGCTTCCAGCACGGCCTCCTTGGCCACGAAGCCAAAGAGCGGTGGGACGCCGGCCATGGACAGGCCAGAGATGATAGCGATGCCAAAGAGGAAGGGCTCCTTGCGCCCTAGGCCGGATAGCTTGGTGATATCCCTCGTGCCTGAGCAGTGGTCGATGGCGCCGACGACCATAAAGAGCGCCGCCTTAAAGAGCGAGTGCGCAAAGGTCAGCGCAAGTGCGGCCTGCATGGCCTCGCGGGAGCCTACAGCTGCGATGGAAGTAATAAAGCCCAGCTGGGAGACAGTGCCGTAGGCCAGCACCAGCTTCAGGTCGCGCTGCTTGAGCGCCATCCAGCCGCCCAGCAGCATGGTAAATACGCCGAGGGAGATAACCACCACGTGCCAGGTGGCAACCTCATACATCGATGGCGCGAGGCGCGCGACTAGGTAGATGCCTGCCTTCACCATCGCGGCGGAGTGGAGATAAGCGGAAACCGGCGTCGGCGCCGCCATCGCGCCCGGCAACCAGAAGTGTGCCGGCGCGATGGCGGACTTCGTTAGCGCGCCCGCCAAGATAAGCACGATGGCGACCGTGACAAATGGCGTCTGGGCAAAGTGCTGATAGGCGGCGATATCGCTAAAGGTCCACGCCCCGGTCTGGCGTCCGAGCAGGATGATGCCCATGAGCATGGACAGTCCGCCCAGTGCGGTGACCATGAGTGCCTGCTGCGCGGCGCGGCGGGAAGAGGCACGCTCCGCGTAGTAGCTGACCAAAAGGTAGGACAGCATGGAGGTAATCTCCCAGAACACGTACATCAGCAGGAAATTATCTGCGGCCACCAGGCCAAACATGGCGGTGGCAAAGCCCACCATCTGCGCGGCGAACATGGCCAGGCGGCGCCGTGTGCCGTCGAAATAGCCCCAGCAATACACCAGCACCAGGGCGCCCATGCCCAAAATGATGAGGCTAAATAGCGCGCCTAGTCCGTCCAAGCGGAGGTCAAAACTTAGGTTGGCGGACGGCATCCATTCCACGGTGCGTTCGACCGCGCCGCCGTCTGTGAAGGTGCCGCGCAGGAAATGTACGAGAGTCCACACGAAGCCTGCGCCGGGAACCAGTGCCAAAATTCCAAAAGCCGGGCGACCCATTCGCATGATGAGCAGCGGCGCGACCACGGAGGCGGCGATAAGAGCACCCAGAAGTACTAGCACGTTGGTTACTGCGCTCCTTATGGTTGTGTCACGTTCTTATACCCCGCTGCCGCGAATACCACGAGCACACAACTGACGAGAGGCGAGAACATTCACGAGCCGCGCGCCGCTGAGTACGCCGCGGCGGCACAGTGCAAGCAACATGGCCGAGCGCGGGGCCAACTTTTTGCCACTTTACCGGTTTTTCCACGGCTTTGAAAGGAATAATTTTATGCACTGTATTATATGCCGCTATTTCGGGCCGATTGAGGGCAGAAATAAACCCCGCATCCCATCGGTTCGGGACGCGGGGAGTTGGCGGCAAGCCGCTAAACCGAAGCGGCAGCAGCCGCGGTGGCCGCGGCGGCCGGGAGGGGTAAGCCGCTAGGCGTAGCGCTGCAAGAAGAGCGCTTCTGCGGCAGCGATGTTTTCGATCTCGGTGGGATCGACGGACTCATTGGCCGAGTGGATGGTGCACTTTGGCTCCTCCACACCGTAGAGAGCGATCTCCGCGTTGGGGTGAGCCTCCTGCAGTTCGGTGGTCAGCGGGATGGAACCGCCCATGCCCTGTGCAGCGGTGTCCGTGCCGTAGGCCTCGGTGAGGCACTCGCCCAGTAGGGCAGCGGCGGGCTTTTCCGGATCGGTGGCAAAACCGGCATTGGCCTCGAGTACCTCGGCCTTAACGTGGGCGCCCCATGGGGTGTGGGCGCGGAGGTGATCACAGACGGCGTCGGCAATCGCAGCGGCATCGGCACCGGCCGGAACGCGCAGGTTGAGCTGCGCGGAAGCGGTGGCGGGCACGGCGTTGACGGCCTCTGACACCGGGGTGGAGGTAAAGCCGGTCACGGTAATGGCCGGGCGGGACCAGACCATGTTGGCCACCGGGGTGGCACCGGCTGGGTCGTCTTCGCCCATGATCTTGGTGCCCTCCAGCAGCTGCGCATCGGCGCGGAAGGCCTCGGCCGGGTACTCCTGGCCGGACCACTCGGCGGTGGTATCTACGCCGTCGATAACCGTGCGACCGTACTCATCGGACAGGGAGTCGATGGCGCGCATCAGCGCCTTGGCAGCATCCGGTGCCGCGCCGCCGAATTGGCCGGAGTGCACGGCGGAGGCCAAAGTATCGACCTGCACGCCAATCTGCGCGCCGCCGCGCAGGGACGTGGTCAAGGTCGGCTGGCCCACAGCGGCGTTGCCCGCATCGGCGATGAGGATGGCGTCGGCAGCAAAAAGCTCCGGGCGATCCTTGATGAGCTGGGACAGGCCCTCGCCGCCGCGCTCCTCAGAGCCCTCAATGAGGTACTTCAGGTTCACCTTGGTGCCGCCGTTATTGTCCACCGCGCGCAGGGCGGCTAGGTGCATGGCCACGTTGCCCTTGCAATCGGCGGCGCCGCGGCCGTACCAGCGGGTGGTGCCATCAGCGGCCTCACGCTCGGTCAGGGTGAACGGATCGGATTCCCAAGCCTCGCGGTTGCCGGCCGGCACCACGTCATAGTGGGAGTAGAGCAGCACCGTCTTGGCGCCCTCATCGCCCTTGCGCTCACCCAAGATGGCGGTGGAGCCATCGGCCGTGGTGATGGTTTCTACGCTCACTCCCGCCTCCTCCAGTGCGGACTTAACCCACTGGCTTGCGCCTTTGGTCTGGTCCTCCAAACCTTCCTCGTCGTGGACGGAATTAAAGGCCACGAGCTCGCTGAGCTGGCGGAAAATGGTCTCGCGATCGTTGCGAATGCTTTCATTAAGTGCAGTCATGTTCTCTACGGTACCCGCCCGCCCCAAGCTATAGAGCAACCGGAATAGGAAAACGCTGGGGTGGTGAACTAAAATTTATTCATTCCACCCTGTGCGGATTCTGTCCGTTCGGACTCAAACCGAGGAAAGAAACCGGTACCAAACAGATAGAAACGGACGTAGCTGGCTGCGGCCCGCTGTGGCCCGCTGCGGGGTGAGTCAAGAAACTTTCATAGCCGAGAATAGAAAGGACCTGGCATGGCGAACGCATCATCCGCCGCAGGTTCCAAGGCCTCCCTGCCCGAGCTGACGCTGCGCGGCATCATTATCGGTGGCCTGATTACCCTCATCTTCACCGCCGCCAATGTGTACTTGGGCCTGAAGGTGGGCTTGACCTTTGCTACCTCCATCCCGGCCGCCGTGATTTCCATGGCGGTGCTGCGCCGGTTCAAGGGCCACAACATTAAAGAAAACAACATTGTGCAGACCATTGCCTCTGCCGCGGGCACCTTGTCCGCCATCATCTTTGTCCTCCCGGGCCTGGTGATGGTGGGGTACTGGCAGGGCTTTGGCTTCGTGCAGACGGCCGGCGTGTGCATCATCGGCGGCGTGCTGGGCGTGATGTATTCCATCCCGCTGCGCCGCGCTTTGGTCACCGGCTCCGATCTGCCCTATCCGGAGGGCGTGGCCGCGGCCGAGGTCCTCAAGGTGGGCGATGAAAATGCCTCTGGCACCAGCCAGGAAGAAAATGCCAAGGGCCTGCGTGTCATCGTCGCGGGTGGCATTACCTCGGCCGTTATGGCGCTGCTGACCGCAATGAAGGCCGCCGCCTCCGAAGTCACCGCCTATTTCAAGCTCGGCGCTGGCGCGACCACCCTGGGCACCAGCCTGTCCACCGCGCTTATCGGCGTGGGCCACCTGGTGGGCCTGCCGGTAGGCATTGCCATGCTGGTAGGCGTGGTGATTTCCTACTTCATTTTGCTGCCCATTTTCACCACCGGCGATATTACGGGCGCCACCGCGCTTGCCGACGTCGTCGATACCACCTTCTCCGATGACATCCGCTTCATCGGCGTGGGCACCATGGCCATTGCCGCCATTTGGACCCTGCTGAAGATTGCCGCTCCCATTGCCGTGGGCATCCGCCAGTCCCTAGCCTCCTCGCGCGCCCGCAAGTCCGGCTCCGCCGTGGACGTCACCGAGCGCGATATTCCCTTCCCCTATGTCGCCACCACCATCGTGGCGTTCATGGTGCCTATCGCATTGCTGTTGTGGGACTTTGTGCGCGGTACCGATATCCACGACCACATGGCAGTGCTCATTACCGTCTCTGTCCTCTTTACCCTGCTGGTGGGCCTGATTATCGCCTCCGTGTGCGGCTACATGGCCGGCCTGATTGGCGCGTCTAACTCGCCAATTTCCTCCATCGGCATCATCGCCGTGCTCGCCGCCTCGCTGCTCATCGCGGCTGTCACCCGCGGCACCACTGCGGATCCTTTGTCTTTGGTGGCCTATACGCTCTTCACCGCGGCCGTTGTTTTTGGCATTGCCACCATTTCCAATGACAACCTGCAGGACCTCAAGACCGGTCAGCTCGTCGGCGCTACTCCGTGGAAGCAGCAAGTAGCGCTCATCATCGGCGTGGTCTTCGGCTCCCTGGTCATCCCGCCGATTCTGCAGGTCATGCTCAATGGCTTCGGCTTCCAAGGCATGGAAGGCGCTGGCGAAGACGCCTTGGCCGCCCCGCAGGCGGCCCTGATGTCCTCCGTTGCCTCCGGCATATTCGATAGCTCGTTGGATTGGAACCTTATCTTCATCGGTATGGCCATTGGCGCTGTCCTTATTATTATTGACGAGCTCCTGCGCAAGTTCACCGATAAGTACTCGCTGTCCCCGCTGGCCGCCGGCATGGGCATGTACCTACCGGCCGCCCTGACCATCGTCATCCCTATCGGAGCCATCCTGGGCACCTTCTATGACAAATGGGCCGCGAAGCAATCCCACCCGGAGTTTGCCAAGCGTATGGGTACTCTCCTGGCCACCGGCCTCATCGTAGGTGAGTCCCTCTTTGGTGTGGTCAACGCCGGCATCATTGCCGCCGCTGGCGGCGAAAGCCCGCTGGAAATCTTTGAGGGTGGTGCCTCCGCCACCGTGGTGGGCGTGATCCTCTTTATTATCGCGCTGACGTTCATCTACCGCTGGACCAAGCGCACGGTGAAGAGCTCCTAGTTTCTGATCCATTCCTTATATAATGGCGTCCCTTCGCGGGGGCGCCATTTTTTCTTGCAGTCGCGGTAGGAGAGTGCCAGAATGGTCGTTAGCACTCGCACAGTATGAGTGCCAGATAAATCTACATCGTTGTGGTTGAGGTTGGTTCACACTCACCAGCCATGCCGTCGCGGGCGTCCGCAGCGAGAAAGACGTGAGTGTCGTCCTCAATAAACCAAGGAGCACAAACACAATGGCAAAGATTATCGCTTTTGATGAAGAGGCCCGCCGCGGCCTCGAGCGCGGCCTCAACACGCTTGCCGACGCCGTCAAGGTCACCCTCGGCCCCAAGGGCCGCAACGTCGTCCTGGAAAAGTCCTGGGGTGCCCCGACCATTACCAACGACGGTGTTTCCATCGCTCGCGAAATCGAGCTCGAGGATGCTTACGAGAAGATCGGCGCCGAGCTGGTCAAGGAAGTTGCCAAGAAGACCGACGACGTCGCAGGCGACGGCACCACCACCGCAACCGTGTTGGCACAGGCTCTGGTACGTGAGGGCCTGCGCAACGTAGCCGCAGGTTCCAACCCAATGGGCATCAAGCGCGGCATCGAGACCGCAACCAAGAAGGTTGTGGACTCCCTGCTGTCTTCCGCCAAGGAAGTAGAAACCCAGGAGCAGATTGCTACCACCGCTGGCATCTCCGCTGCTGACCCGGCCATCGGCGAGAAGATCGCCGAGGCCATGTACACCGTGGGCAACGGCTCCGTAAACAAGGACTCCGTTATCACCGTGGAAGAGTCCAACACCTTCGGCGTTGACCTTGAGGTTACCGAGGGCATGCGCTTTGATAAGGGCTACATCTCCGGCTACTTCGCTACCGATATGGAGCGTCAGGAGGCGGTCCTGGAAGATCCGTACATCCTGCTGGTTTCCTCCAAGATCTCCAACATCAAGGACCTGGTTCCGCTGCTGGAGAAGGTCATGCAGTCCGGCAAGCCGCTGCTGATTATCGCTGAGGACGTTGAGGGCGAGGCCCTGTCCACCCTCGTTGTGAACAAGATCCGTGGCACCTTCAAGTCCGTTGCGGTTAAGGCACCGGGCTTCGGCGACCGCCGCAAGGCCACCCTGCAGGACATGGCCATCCTCACCGGTGGCCAGGTCATCTCCGAGGAGGTCGGCCTCTCCCTCGAGACCGCCGAGCTCGAGTACTTGGGCCAGGCACGCAAGGTTGTCGTCACCAAGGACGAGACCACCATCGTTCAGGGCGCTGGTTCCCAGGAGCAGATCGACGGCCGCATCAAGCAGATCCGTGCCGAGATCGAAAGCTCCGACTCCGACTATGACCGCGAGAAGCTGCAGGAGCGCCTGGCTAAGCTCTCCGGCGGTGTTGCCGTACTCAAGGTCGGTGCTGCTACCGAGGTTGAGCTCAAGGAGCGCAAGCACCGCATCGAGGACGCAGTCCGCAACGCAAAGGCTGCCGTGGAAGAAGGCATCGTTGCCGGCGGTGGCGTAGCACTGCTGCAGGCTGCTTCCGTCCTGGACTCCCTGGATGACCTCAAGGGCGACGAGGCTACCGGCGTCAAGATCGTCCGCAAGGCCCTGTCTGCACCGCTGAAGCAGATTGCACACAACGCGGGCCTCGAGCCAGGCGTTGTTGCTGACAAGGTTTCCTCCCTGCCAGCAGGCGAGGGCCTGAACGCTGCTACCGGCGAGTACGTCAACCTCATGGAGGCTGGCATCAATGACCCGGTTAAGGTCACCCGCTCCGCTCTGCAGAACGCTGCATCCATTGCAGCTCTGTTCCTGACCACCGAGGCTGTCGTTGCCGACAAGCCTGAGCCGGCTGGCGCCAACAACGGCATGCCGGATGCTGATGCCATGGGCGGCATGGGCTTCTAGGTCCCGAAGACGAGGTATTAGGGTACGTTTTAGAGCCCTCTAGCCCCTTCTGAGCGCCCCGTTTCTGTGCTTTTGAGCGCATGAAGCGGGGCGCTTCGGCGTGTCTGCATCATTCTGCTTAATTGGTGCGATACAGCGGCGCCTCGTCTTTACGGGAAAGCCCTCCGAAGATGCTCGTCATAGCTGATTTCGATTTGGGCTGCGGGGTAATGAACAACCCGGAACCTTATCGCGGTTGAAGGCTTAACAATTACCGTCACAGCTTTTAACCCCTTAACCATGCGTCTCAGTGACCCCGTATAGGGGTAACTGAAGGGCAGAAATTTATAAAAGTTTTTCGCTCTCAGAGGTGGAGTTTCAGGCCTATCTATCGTTCGTTAGACGGAAAAGCGTTACAGTGTTAAGTTTTAATTCACCTACCTATTTGGGGCGTGGCAAAAAAGCCCAGTTCAGTGGACTTTGAGTTGGGGTAAAAAGTTTTTAATGACTGCCATAATTTATAACCCCATCCTTATCAAGTTGCCAATGTGCCGGAACGTTCATGCGAATTTGACTTGATTTCGTCCAAACTTGTGCCAAAATAAATCATGTGACGCCCACTGAGGGTGTCTGCAAACTGCAAACCCCTCCGCGGCAAAAGCTTCGGATCTATTTTAGGAGTTCAAATATGGATCTCTCTAACGTAATCACCCACCTGGACAACTTCGTCACCACCTGGGAAGGCTGGGGCAAGATCCTGGGCAACGTTGGTTCCTTCTTCCAGAACACCATCTTGGCCTTCGACTTCCTGTCCTCCGAGCCTGAGGCAGCTGATTTCTTCCCAGGCACCTCTTCCCTGATTACTGAGAACAAGTAATTCATTTACTTCTCATCGGGGCCTTTTAGGTTCTGATCTTCAATCATCAAATACTAGTCCTAAGGAGATAAAATGGACGGCTTCATTAACTTCGCAATCGGTTCTTCCGAGTTCGCAAACGACCTGAACATCTACGCAACCCTGATCGAGCCGCTCGTTCAGATTGCTAAGGGCGCTTCCGACCTGCTCGGCATGTTCGCATAAGAACATCCTTCAGTTCTGAGCTTTAACGCTCGCTGAAGAAGGAAGGCCTACCGAATCGGTAGGCCTTCCTTTTGTTTTATTGCTCAATTGGGGCAGGGGTAACTGCGAAAAATTAGCGCGCTTGATGCCTACATTCGGGTTACACTTAATGCATGGCTGATGTTAAAGACGACGACCTTCCCGAGATTGACCTGGCAAAAACTGACGGCTACGTCGTCGATGGAACCGACGAGGATGATCCTTCGCTGATCATGCCGGATGGTTCCCCGGTTCAGACTTGGCGTGAAAATTACCCCTATGATGAGCGTATGACTCGCGACGAGTACGAGTCTGTGAAGCGCGCTCTGCAGATTGAGTTGCTGAAGTGGCAGAACTGGACCAAGGAAACTGGCCAGCGCCACATCATTATCTTTGAGGGTCGCGATGCGGCCGGCAAGGGTGGCACCATTAAGCGTTTTAACGAGCACCTGAACCCGCGTGGTGCTCGCACTGTGGCTCTGGAGAAGCCATCGCCGCGTGAGTCCACCTCGTGGTATTTCCAGCGTTATATTGAGCATTTCCCGGCCGGTGGCGAGATTGTCTTCTTTGACCGCTCTTGGTACAACCGCTCTGGTGTGGAGCGCGTTATGGGCTTTTGTACCGAAAGTCAGCATGCGGAATTCCTCCGTGAGGTGCCAATGCTGGAGAATATGATCCTCGGTTCGGGTATCTCCCTGACCAAGCTGTGGTTCTCGGTTACCCGTAAGGAGCAGCGCACCCGCTTCGCTATCCGCCAGATCGACCCGGTGCGCCAGTGGAAGCTGTCTCCGATGGACTTGGCTTCGCTGGATAAGTGGGATGACTATACCCGTGCGAAGGAGGAGCAGTTCCGCTACACGGATACGGAAGAATCGCCGTGGATTACCATTAAGTCCAATGATAAGAAGCGTGCCCGTATCAACGCCATGCGCTATGTGCTGTCCAAGTTTGAGTACACGAATAAGGACCACGAGCTGGTGGGCGAGGTCGATGAGAACATCGTTAAGCGTGGTCGCGATCAGATTGGTGACTAGGTTGAGCTAAATTAGCCGCACATTAGGCGGGGAACTCGGTAAGTCCGGGTTTCCCGCTTTTTGTTTTAGGGGTACCAAAAGGGGGTAAATGGGGAGGAATAGTTTCGCGGAAATTAGGGGATTTTAAAGGGGTATTTCCGTGCGGTTATGTTACGGGACCGTAGGTAGCATTGTTGAAAACTATTTGTGGTCTTCGTCTCAGAATATTTAGCATCACTGTTATCTCAATCTCATCTGGCAAATCGATATGAGCTACAACACCTCAAGGAGATAGTGATGATGAAGAAGCACCTAACCGCTTACCTAACGGCAGCGGCAGTAGTGGCGGCACCAGTGACGGTATCTGGCACGCTTACGGCAGGAGCAGTCGCGCAGGAAGCCCCAGCGCCTGCGCCAGCGGCGGACCACAAGCCGGATGTGTTGGGACGCCCGACCGTCTCGGAGAAGCAGGTATCTGATGAAGAAGGCTACTTTGACAGCGCACACGGCCAAGGCATCAAGATTTACTACCGCACGCAAAAGGTGGCCAATCCGCGGGGAGCAGTGGTCTTGGCCCACGGCGTGTCTGAGCACTCGGGGCGTTACGATTACGTCGCTAAGCGGCTGCTGGATGCGGGCTACAACGTCTACCGCGTAGATCACCGCGGGCACGGCAAGTCCGCCGGCGGCAGCGTGCCACTGGGGCACATCGATAATTTCCAGTACATCTTGGATGATTTCGACCATGTGGTGGACATGGCGAAGGAGGAAAATCAGGGCGTTAAGACCTTCCTGCTGGGCCATTCGATGGGCTCGCTGACCGTAGAGGCCTATGGCATCCGTAACCCGGGCAACGTAGATGGCATCATCACCAATGGTGGTGGCGCCCCGCTGAACCTTTCGGGCAAGAATGTTGCGGGAAAGAACATCACGCCGGATGATATTTCTGAGACCCAAAAGAAACTGGATCCCACCATCTTTGAGCGCCTGCCGCTGGCCCAGCTCACCAGTTTCAATGCCCGCTACGCGCAGAACCTAATCCCGCATCGCACCGAAATTGGTGTGGACTCGCCGGAGTGGAGCAAGGGCATCGTGATGTCCAATCCGTTTACAGATGGCATCTCCACTAACCAAGCGGTGAAAGACGAGTATGCCTCGAGCCCGCTTATCGCACAAAAGACCAGTGCCGGCACCGCCTTGCAGCTGGCGGCAATTGCGAATTATGACGCCGTCAATGCGGACCTCTTCACCGCCCCAACGCTTATCATGCACGGCACCAAAGACGGCATCGTTCCGCCGTACTTCTCCCAGGATTGGTACAACTCCATTTCCTCCAAGGATGTGGAGTATGTGACCTGGGAGGGCCAGAAGCATGAGGTCTTTAATGAGCCGGCGGCCGACCAGGCCCTCGATACGGTCGTGGATTGGCTGGACCGTCACGCCTAGATAGCAAGGAACATAAGCCAGGACTCTTGGTAGGCATGTAGTGCTTGCCAAGAGTTTACGTATCTGTAACCGCCGCGTTGCCCAGGTCAGATAGAAATTGAGTTATGAAAAATAAACTCTATGCTTTCTCTTCTGTCCTGGCGCTTACCGGAGTCTTGGCTGCCCCTATGGCCGCGGCGCAGTCATCGCTGCCAGGCTCGTCCCTTGGTTCTTCATTGGGGTCATCATTCGGCTCTTCGCTGAGTTCTGCACCGGGCTCCTCCCAGGGCTCCTCCGCAGGAGACGATGCGCAGCCGGAGAAAGCCCCCGAGTCTCGGGTGCTGTGGCAGGAGCGCTTCGATGAGGTAGATGCCCCAGCGTGGTTCACACACCAAGCGCCGAAGGGGTGGAGCTCCAACGTGCACGGCGTGGACTCGGGCGAGGCGCGTTGGAAGGGCTGGACCTTTGGCGATATGCGCCATTGGACCTGGGCATCTGGTACCGATATGCGCCACTACTTCACCCAGGCGCATGACACCTTCGCCATCATCGACAACAAGCAGCAGCGCTTGGCCGAAGGTGATTCCATGACCGCAGGTCTAAAGAGCCCGGCCATCCCGGTGGCGGGGCAGGAGCGGGTGAATGTGGAATTCGACCACCATTACCGCCAAGGCAAGGAAGGGCAAAATGCCACGGTGACTGTCTCCTTCGATAGTGGGGAAGCCCAGGAAATCGCCGTCTTTGATAAGGATGTCTTCTCCAAGCACGAGTCCATTGGTGTGGACGTGCCAGCCGGCGCGAAGAATATGCAGGTTAGATTCAGCTACAACAACGGCAATGATGACTGGTGGTGGGCGGTGGATAATGTGGGCGTCGTCAAGCCGCTCGGTGAGCTTGAAGGCTCGCCCCAAGCCACAGTGGACGTGCTTTCCGACGTCCAGGGTGACCCCCAAGACTACAAAGACGCGGTCCGCCAGCTCAACGGCATGGAGGATAAGGCAGGGGCGCTTGTGCTCAATGGTGATCTAGTGGATGACGGATCGCAGCAGCAATGGGATGATTTCCTCGCCGCGCATAGCGAGGTGCCGCACGATTCCGGCAAGGAATTATGGACCATCGGCAACCACGAAATGTATGGCAAAGAGGGCTCTGAGACCTACCTGGACCGCTTCCTCAAATACTCCGGCCAGGATAAGCCCTGGAAGGAAGAGGTAGTTGATGGGGTGCCACTGATTTCGGTGAATACCGAGTTCTATTCCGATATCCTGCGCCACGGCAAGGAGCCGTTCCAGCGCATCAGCAAGGAACAGCTCGACTGGCTAGATGAGCGCCTGGCGTATTGGGATGCCAAGGGCACGCCGGCACTGGTCTTTAGCCATCCGCTGCTGCCGCAGACGGTATCGATGTCCCATTCGGCGTGGTACCAGAATGACTTTGAGGACCTCGAGGCGCTTTCCAATGTGGTCAATAAGTACAACAACATCGTGTGGTTTAGCAGCCACAGCCACTCCTCGCTGCACCAAAATAACTGGTGGGGAACCCGCCGCTACGACGGCACCGGCGAGGCCGGCCGCACCGGTTTCCCGGTGGTCAACACCGGCGCAATCCTCAATGAGTACCTGCCGGATGGCGATAATGACGAGACAATCGTCAAGGAAAAGGAAGAAGCCTCCACCGGACTGCGGGTCAAGGTCTTTGCTGACCGCGTCCGGGTGGAGGCCTGGGACTTCAAGTCCGGCGAGATGATTAAATACCAGGACTTCGCACGGTAGGGCGCAGGCTATTGCCGGCGGCCTATCGCTTCCATGGCTCGATGGGGTTGCCCTGCCACACGGCGTTGGTGGGCACGCGGTCACCGCGCATGACCAGCGAGCCGGGGCCCACGGTGGAAGCCGTGCCGATGAGCGAGGCCGGCAGCGCCACCGAGTGGGCGGCCAACGTGGAGCCGTCCTGGATGGTGACGGTATCCAGGCTCATCACGCGGTCCTGGAAAAGGTGGGTTTGCACCACGGTGCCAGGGCCCACGGTGGCGGCCTCACCGACGCGGATGAGGTCCGTTTCCGGGAACCAGTAGGAATCGATCCACGCACCACGGCCGATCTCCACGCCGAGGGCGCGCAGGCCCAGGTTGATCTCGCCGGAGCCGTAGGTGTGCTGGAAGAACCACGGCGCGGCGACGACCTCCACGAAGGTATCCTGCAGCTCATTGAGCCAGACAAAGGCGGACCACAGCGGGTGGTCGGCGGCCCGGTGCTTGCCCACGCAGATCCACTTGACGGCGACGGTGACGGCCATGGCCACGGCACCCATGCCCATGAGGATGAGGCCGGAGAGGAGCCAGGTGAGGGGGAAGCCGAGGGCGTCGAGAAGCGAGTCGTAGACGCTGAGGGTTGCCGCGAGCAGCATGGCAGAAAACATCGGTGCCAAAAGGCGCATGGTTTCCACCACGCCGCGGGCGGCCTTGACGGCAAAGCCCGGGTTATAGGTCAGCGCCTCGCCCGAGTTGGCGGGGGAGTTCACCTCTACGGTCACGCGGCGCATGCGCTCTGGCGGTGCACCCCACCAGTTGGCGCCGGCCTTCGTCTTCTTCGGGGTAGAAGAAAGAACGGCAACCAGCGAGTTCTTGGATAGCTTGCGGCCGGGTGCGGTGATGCCGGAGTTACCCACGAAGGAGCGCTTACCCACCTTGGTCTCGCCGGTGCGCATCCAGCCGCCGCCGAGCTCGTAGCCGCCGATCATGGTGTCATCGGCCAGGAAGGCACCCTCTTTGACCTCGGTGAGCTTGGGGATCATGACCGCGGTGGAGATTTCCACGTTGGCGCCAATCTCCGCGCCGAGCGAGCGCAGCCACGCTGGGGTCAGCTGTGAGGCATAGAGCGGGAAGAGCTTGGTGCGGGCCTCGTCCATGAGGCGCTCGATGGCCCACAGGCGCCAGCCCTTGGCCGAGCGCACGGGTGCTACGCCCGGGCTAATGCCCAGCGAGAGAATGCGCACGCCCAGCCAGGTCTGCAGTATATAGGTGGCAAAGGCCGCCAGCGCGCCGACGGGCGCGAAGAAGATCGCGCCGACGAAGCTATCGCCGCCGGTGGAATGCACTAGGGCCAAGACGATGGCCGCGCCTACCGCCAGCGCCACAACCGGCTGGATGGCCAGCAGGACGGAGGTGGCGTCATAAATAGCCACCCACCACGGCCGGCGCTTGGGCGTATGGGACGGGAAGCGGTGCTTGGAGCGACCCACCTTCTGGGCAGGCGAGCCGGACCAACGCTGTCCGTCCTTGATCTTCTTGCGGCCGGTAACGGTGGAACCGGCCTCCACGTGGGCATACTTGCCCACCACGGTGCCAGGCAGCAGCGTGGAGCGCGCGCCCACGCGAGCGCCTTCCTTGACGTCGATGGCGCCCACGTGCAGGATATCGCCGTCCAGCCAGTAGCCGGAGAGGTCCACCTCAGGCTCGATGGCGGCGTGTTTGCCCAAGGTGAGCAGACCGGTCACCGGCGGCAGGGAGTGCAGGTCCACGCCGCGCTTGACCTTGACGCCGAGCGCGCGGGCGTAGTTATTTACGCGCGTGGCACCGGCCAGGGAGCTCGCGCCGGAGGCATTAGCCCAGCGCTCGGCCGCCCAGATGCGCAGGTGCGTCGAACCGCCGCGCGGGTAATCGCCCGGCTTAATTCCGGCCGTAATAAGACGCGCACCGTAGCCGCCAATGGGGATGCGGCCGACGGGGGTGACAAAGACGATGAGCATGGCGATGACCAGCCACCACGGATAGGCCGCGGCCCACTCAAAGCCCAGCGATGCCGCCACGGTGGAACCCAGCATGAGCCAGGCCAGCCAGCTGGAGGCGGCCAGTGTCATGACGGGAATCTGAATCAGGGTCTGGGCGAGGCGGGTACCGAAGCCGACCTTGGTGACCTCGCGCATCGGGACGTCGGCAGCCGCGGGGCGCGGTTCGGCTCCCGCAATGAGCTCGGCCAGCGAGCCCAAGCGCGGGTGATCGTAGAGGTCGCGCACGGCCACGGTGGGGTAGCGCTCCCTGATATGGCCCACGAGGGTCGCGGCCGCCAGCGAGGTGCCGCCGAGCGAGAAAAAGTCGGCGTTTTCGTCTTCCACGGACACGCCGAGCGTTTCGACCCACAGCTCCGCGAGCCACTTCTCGGTCTCGGTCAGCGTGGTCGATTCCACGCCCACTCCCGGCAGCGGCCACGGAAGGGCCTTCTTATCTACCTTGCCGGAGGTACGCACCGGCAGTTCTTCCATCACGCAGATGCGCGGGTCGAGTGCGGCCGGCATGGTTTCGGCCAAGCGGGCGTGCGCGGCCTCGTGATCGAAGCCCTTGGCCTCATCCTCGAGGGAAACATAGCCCACCAAGACCGACTCGCCGCCCGGGGTCTTTTGCACGGCCACGGCCGAGTTATAGACATTATCCAGGGCCGCAACATTGGCTTCGACTTCGCCGAGCTCGATGCGGCGCCCGCCAATTTTCACCTGGTCATCCACGCGGCCGACGAAGTACAGCCCGTCCTCCTCCAAGCGCACGTGGTCACCGGTGCGATACGCACGCTGCCAGCCCATCGACTCCAGCGGGGCGTACTTCTCCGCGTCCTTGGCCGGATCCAGGTAGGACGCCAGTCCCACGCCGCCGATCACCAGCTCGCCGACGCCGCCCATTTCCACAGGTATGCCCTGCTTATCGACGACCACCAGGTCCCACCCATTCAACGGCAAGCCAATGGACACCGGCCGGCCTGGCAGCATCTGCTGCGCACAGGCGACGACGGTGGCTTCAGTAGGGCCGTAGGTATTCCACATCTCGCGGTCCTCGGTGGCCAGGCGGTCCACCAACTCCTGCGAGCAGGCTTCGCCGCCGACGATGAGCAGGCGGATATTATCCAGCGCCTCGGCCGGCCATAGGCCTGCCAGGGTAGGAACGGTGGACACGACGGTGATATCGCGGCGGATGAGCCACGGGCCCAAGTCCATGCCGGAGCGCACCAGGGATCGCGGCGCCGGGACCAAGCAGGCGCCGTGGCCCCAGGCCAGCCACATTTCCTCGCAGGAGGCATCGAAGGCGACGGATAGCCCGGCGAGCACACGATCCTCCGGGCCGAGCGGCCCGTGCGGGTGATTGACCAAAAAGAGGCTGGCCTCGGCATCCACGAAGGCAGCCGCGGAACGGTGGCTCACGGCCACGCCTTTCGGCTTGCCGGTAGAACCGGAGGTGAAGATGATCCACGCGGTGTCTTCTGGGCGCGGGGCATTGGGGTTCTCGGCCGGCTCCTCGGCGGAGGTGTCGGGGGCGTCCGGGCGCGCGGAGTCGCGCAGGAAGCGGAAGCCTTCATCAGTAAAGACGCCATCGATATCGGCCTCGCCGAAGACCATCTCGGCGCGCTCGTCTGGGTCATCGGCGTCGACAGGCACGTAGGCCGCGCCCGCCGCCAGGGTCGCCAAAATGGCGAGGTAGAGCTCGCGCTTGCCGGAGGTCATCCGGATGCCGATGCGATCGCCCCGGCGCACACCATTGGCGTGCAGCTCGGTGGCCCACAGCTCGACTTCGTGGATGAGCTCGGAGTAGGTGATGATTTCGCCGTCGTCCAGCGCGGCGGCGTCTGGGTGCATCTCCGCGGTAGTGGTGATGATGTCCCACAGCGTGCGCGGCCGCGGCGCCGCGCTACCTAGAAGGTACTGCTGCGGGACGAACGATTCGGGGCCCGCCATTTATGCCTCGTCCTCGTCCGCGGCAATGATGGACTTGGCCAACTTTCGCAGGTGCTTGAGCTGCTTATTGGTGGACTCATCCAAAGCCTCGTCCTCGGCGGCGGAAACAAGCTCCGCCAAGTCCTTGTGGACCTTTGCGCCCTTCTTGGTGGACGCGACGATCTGGCGGCGGCGATCCTTCGGATCGCGCTCGCGCTTGGCCCAGCCGCGGTCCTCGAGGGCGTCGATAAGACGCACCATGTCAGAGGCATCAATGGCCAGGGTCTCGGATAAGTAGGACTGCGACGCGGCATCCGCGTCTACCAGGCAGGTAAGGACCCAGTACTCGCGCAGCGTCGTCTGTTTGGTTTGCAGGGCGGCCTCGACGCCATCGCGGGTGCGGCGGCGGAGGCGCTCCAGTTGGAACGACGGGGATTCGAGTAGGGCCGTTGGGATTACAGAATTATTCGTGGAAGCCATACCATCATAATAATCCCAAAAGATTGGTTAAGGCCAATTAATCCGTTTCGATGGGGAGCCCGGCAGCCTTCCACTTATCCGTGCCACCATCGACGTTAATGGTGTCCCAGCCCAGCGCATGCTCCAGATACTGGCAGACCTGCATGCTGCGGCCGCCCGCGTGACAGATGACGTAAATGTCCTTGTCCGGGTCGATTTCCTGGATACGACCCGTAATCTCACTCATCGGGATATGGGTCGCGCCCTTCGCGCGCTCCACCGCCCACTCATCATTCTCGCGGACATCAATGAGCTGAGCGCCTTCTGGTACTTCAGTTGGTTGAACGTTTTTCATGCCTCATACCCTAGTCACGCATAGGGCCTTGTGCTGCTCCGCGTGCCCCAGTGCTAGCGCTGGAACCGCCAGTAGTGGTGCCACTGCCACGGTGGCTGCACAATGTCGCCTTTTCCATGGATTATCGCGAGGACTTGGCTAACAGCTGTGTCGAGGTGGTGCTCGATTGTGGCGGCGGTGAAGTGGAGGGGTTTGTAGCCTCTGTGGACGGCGTCGTTAAGCTTTTGGCGGTCAATTTCGAACCGCTGCCGGTTCTCGCCCTGGTGGTAGGCGTAGCCGTCGACCTCGATGGCCAGATTGTGCTCCTCCAAGAGTAAATCCCAGCGGTAAGGGCCAATGTATCTGTTGTTGTGCACGGTGACATGGGGCCGAAGCGCGCGGGTGAGGCTGCGTTCGGGGACGCTATCAGCGCCGAGGATGGTGTTTTCCATCACGCGCCGGGTGTGCTGCGGGAAGCGCTGAAAATCAAGCATGTGGCCCTCCATTTGGGAGGCGCCGTACTGGCCGGCAAAGCATGCCTCGAGGAAGGCGACGGCGTCTTCCTCCGCCATGATTTCTGTGGCCTGCAGCGGATTGCACACGTTAATGCCATTGAGCTGGCCCAGCGCCTTCGGCTGGGCGCGGCGGCTGCGGAAGTACGGGCTGGTGGCCATCGTTCCCGCGCGCAGGAAATGAAGTGGGAAACCTAAAGCGCGGCCGAGGTAGTGGTGGGCGCACGAGTAGCCGTCGAGCGCCGAATCGGGCCAGCGGTGGGAGACGATTTCCGCGAGTTCGCGCGGCGAGGGCTTCCTATCCGTGTAGAGGCCGTGGCAGATTTTCACGGCTTGGTTGTTGATAGCGCGGTTCGCGGCCCTGCGCGTGGTGAAGATTCTCATGCGCCCACCCCTAGGCGTTCATTTCGATCAATTAGGTCCCCCGAGGCCGGCGGTTTCGGCCTGCTATGTGATCGAATTGTACTGCGGGGTCGGGATGGTGTCGCGGGGAGGGCCTTGCGGGTGCGAAGAAGAGCAAAAAAGGGGCGAAATGGGACAAAAAAGGGGCGTTTCGATCAAATACGGCCTTGAAAACCGCCGCTTTCGCGGTGCTATTTGATCGAAACGCCCTAAGGGCAGCCCGGAGCAGGAAGGCTTACTTGAAGCGAGCCTTAGCCTCGTCGAGGATCTTCTCTGACTCGGCCTTGTCGCCCCAGCCGGAGCCGGTAACTTCCTTGTTCGGCTCCAGGTCCTTGTAGTGGACGAAGAAGTGCTCGATTTCGTCCTTGATGTGCTGCTCCACATCGTCGATGTCCTGGTAGCGCTCCCAGCGCGGGTCATCGATGACGGCGAGTAGCTTGTCGTCGCCGCCGGCCTCGTCGGTCATCTTGAAGACGCCGACGATGCGGGCCTCAACGACTACGCCCGGGAAGACCGGCTCCGGCAGGATGACCAGGGCGTCGAGCGGGTCGCCGTCCTCGCCCAAGGTGTGGTCGATGAAGCCGTAGTCAGCCGGGTAAGCCATCGGGGTGAACAGGTAACGGTCGAGGTAGACCTTGCCGGACTCGTGGTCAACCTCGTACTTGTTGCGGGAGCCCTTCGGGATTTCAATGGTTACTTCAACGCTCACAGCGATGTCCTCCATGGGGGATTGGGTATCAATTACTGCCCATAGTCTAGCGCGTTGCGGATTCGCGCTAGGGTTAAAGGCAATGAAAGCAAAGCATGTTTGGTGGTCAGCGACCGCGCTCGTGGTAGCGGCAGCGGTCGGAGGTACGGCTGCGCTGGGCGTTACCCTCCAGCGCGAATACGGCGATCTCTCGCACGGGGAGGCGCAGGCGGTCGAGGCTCCTGAGGAGCCGTTGAGCGCAGCAGAGCCGGGAGAGGCAGACCTGGATGCGCTGAGCGCGAAGCTGGATGAGCTCGCCAAGAATAAGGACCTTGCCACTTTCGGCGGCGAGGTGATCGATACCGAAACCGGCGACGTAGTGTGGCAGCGCGACGCGGATAAGCGGCTTACCCCGGCCTCGTCCACGAAGGTCCTCACCACTGCGGCGGCGACGTTGGCGCTGGATGAGAATGAGAGAATCACCACCAAGGTCTACCGTGGGTCGAACGAAAAGAACGTGGTCATCAAGGCCGCGGGCGATGTGTGGATGACACACGAACAGCTCGATGTTTTGGCCGAGCAGATTTCGAAAAACGTCGAGCAGGTCGATGGCGTCTACATCGATACCTCCGTGTGGTCCGGCGAGGCGCAGGCCCCGGGGTGGGATCCGGAAAACGTGGATGGCGGCTTCGTCGCGCCGATGGAACCGGCCATGCTTTACGGCGGTCGCCTGGGCGCGACGACGGGGGATGTGCCGAGGAGTCATGAGCCGGCTTTGGATGTGGCTAAGCAGCTAGGCGATCGCCTCGGCGCGGGCAAGGTAGGCATGGGCTCTGTGGCGGAAAACGCGCAGGAGGTGGCAAGCGTGGATTCGCCGCCGCTCGCGGACCGCGCCCGAGAAATGGTGCGCCATTCCGATAACGTCATGGCCGAAGCCATTGCGCGTGAGCTGGCGATGTCCCGTGGCAAGGAAGCCAGCTTTGAAGGCGATACGCAGGCCACGCTCGAGGTGCTGCGGGAGCAAGGATTCGACGTCGAGGGTGTCGACATTAAGGACAATTCCGGGCTCTCGGTGGACAATCGGCTCACCGCCGGGCTGTTGACGCAGCTCATTAATGGCGCGGTCAAGGATCCGCGCCTGCGCCCGCTGGTGTCCTACCTTCCGGTAGCCGGCGGCGATGGCACGCTGTACGAGCGCTACGGCGATTCCGCGGCCAAGGGCTACGTGCGCGCCAAGACCGGCACGCTGACTGGGGTCTCGGCCCTGGCCGGCACCGCGCAGGGTAATTCCGGGCGCGTATATGCCTTTGCCTTCCTTGTAAATGACGGCGATATTTTGGCCGCCCGCAAGGCGCAAGACGCATTGGCTTCTGCACTGCATGAGTTCTAATAAGCCCTTTTGGCCGCGGATTTCACCGCACTTTCTAGCGTGTCGGCGCGGCGTGCGCGCCGCAGGCCTTGACCACGCAGTGGCGGTGGGGCTTTCCGGGGGCGCGGATTCGCTGGCTCTCATGGCGGCGCTGGTGGCGGAGGGGCACGAGGTGCTCGCGCTGTGCGTAGACCACGGGTTGCAGGACGGATCGCGGGCGCAGGCCGAGCGCGCGGCCGAACAGGCGCGAACGCTGGGCGCGCGGGCGCGGGTGCTCAGCGTTGAGGCGGGCGCTGCGGCGGGGGCGGAGTCGATGGAGGCGGCCGCGCGGGCGGCGCGGTATCGAGCACTGGCCGCCGCGTGCGCGGGCGAAGGTTTCGAGGTGGCCGTGGCGCATACGGCCGATGACCAGGCGGAAACGCTGCTGCTCGGCGCGCTGCGTGGGCGGGTGACTGGCATGAGCGAGCGCAGCGAGGTCGAAGGCGCCCGCGTGGTGCGGCCTCTGTTGAGCGTGCGCCGGGCCGATACCGAGGGCGCCTGCACAGAGTTGGGCCTTTCCGCGTGGCGGGATCCGCAGAACGAGGACACGAATTTCCGCCGCGTGGCGCTGCGCCGCGAGGTCATTCCGCAGTTGAGCCGCATCATCGGCGGGGACGCGGTGCCAGCGCTGGCGCAAGCCGCAGGCGATGCCGCGCTTGACGACGCCGCCCTGCGCACCCCACCCACCACCGACTGCGCCGAGCTGGCGGCTATGGCGGAACCGCGGCGCCGGCGGGCGATCGCTGCGTGGCTGGTCAGCGAGGAGGTAGAAGTGACAAGGAGGGCAGTGGGGGACGTCGGCAAGCTGTGCACCCACTGGCACGGGCAAGGCCCGGTGGCCGTGCGATCGGCGCGGCAGGTGGGGCAGAGGTTGGAAGTAGCCCGTATAGGTGGCAAACTGGCACTATTGTCTGGTCATTAAAGGAGCGCACACGTGCACGACAAGAAAGACTTCGCCGTTCCCGCAAACCGCTACGGTGACGATGTAGAAGCAATCCTCATTGGAGAAGAGGAGCTGCAAAACCGCGTCCAAGAACTCGCGGATATGGTCTCGGAAAAGTATGCCGACTCTGAGCAAGACCTGCTGTTGGTCTGTGTGCTCAAGGGCGCAGCATTCTTCCTCACGGACTTTGCGCGCAAGCTATCTATCCCCTCCGAGCTGGAGTTTATGGCCGTATCCTCCTACGGTGCCTCCACTTCTTCTTCCGGCGTGGTGCGCATTTTGAAGGATTTGGACCGCGATATTGCCGGGCGCAACGTGCTCATCGTGGAAGACATCATCGATTCGGGCCTCACCCTGTCGTGGCTTATCCGCAACCTGGAAGGCCGCAACCCTGCCTCGCTGAATGTGGTCACCCTGCTGCGCAAGCCGGAGGTAGTCAAGGCCGATATTGACCTGCTGGATGTGGGCTTTGATATCCCGAATGAATTCGTCATCGGCTACGGGCTGGACTTTGCGGAACGCTACCGCGATCTGCCCTACGTGGGCACCCTTCACCCTGATGTCTATACCACCAACTAAAATCGCGCAGTAATGAAAAACAACAAGATTCTTCGCTACGGCGGGATTGCGGCTCTAATCCTTATCGCGCTGTACGCCTTTACCTTCTTCAGCAACGATGCCCGCGGCTATGTGCAAGCGGATACCTCCGTTGCGCTGACCCAGCTCAAGGACAAAAACGTCGATGAGGTGGAAATTGATGACCGCGAGCAGCGCCTGCGCATCAAGCTCAAGGACGAAATCACGGTAGACGAGCGCGACGGCGTGAAAGAGATCGTGGCCAAGTACCCGGCCCGCGCCTCTGAACAGGTCTTTAACGCCGTCAAGGATTCTGGTGCCGAGAAATACCAGACTAACGTCACCCAGGAATCCTTCCTCGGCTCCATGCTCAGCATGCTGCTGCCGATGATCATCCTCTTTGGCTTCCTCTTCTGGCTCATGTCCCGCATGCAGCAGGGCGCCGGCGGCATGTTTGGCATCGGCGGTTCCAAGGCTAAGGAACTGACCAAGGACATGCCCACCAATACCTTTGAGGACGTGGCCGGTGCGGACGAGGCCGTGGATGAGCTGCAGGAGATCAAGGACTTCCTGGAAGACCCCACCCGCTACCACGACCTAGGCGCCAAGATCCCGCGCGGCGTACTGCTTTATGGCCCTCCGGGTACCGGTAAGACCTTGCTTGCCCGCGCCGTGGCTGGCGAGGCTGGCGTGCCGTTCTATTCCATCTCCGGTTCTGACTTTGTGGAAATGTTCGTCGGCGTGGGTGCCTCCCGCGTGCGCGACCTGTTCAAGCAAGCGAAGGAAAATAGCCCCTGCATTATCTTCGTGGACGAGATTGACGCCGTGGGCCGCCAGCGCGGTTCCGGTACCGGCGGCGGCCACGATGAGCGCGAGCAGACCCTTAACCAGCTGCTAGTAGAAATGGACGGCTTTGGTGACCGCGAAGGCGTGATCCTCATCGCCGCCACCAACCGCCCGGACATCCTCGATCCGGCGCTGCTGCGTCCGGGCCGTTTCGACCGCCAGATTCCGGTCACCAACCCGGACTTGGCCGGACGCGAGGAGATCCTGCGCGTGCATGCGAAGAATAAGCCGCTGGCAGAAGAGGTTGACGTAGCGCAGCTGGCTAAGCGCACCGCCGGCATGTCCGGCGCGGACCTGGCCAATGTGCTGAACGAGGCCGCCCTGCTTACCGCCCGCATCGGCGGCAACGTCATCACCTATGACGCCTTGGAAGAGGCCACCGACCGCGTCGTGGGCGGCCCGCGCCGCCAGGGCAAGATCATCTCCGAGCACGAGAAGAAGGTCACCGCTTACCACGAGGGCGGACACACGCTTTCTGCGTGGGCGCTCAAGGATATTGAGCGCGTGTACAAGGTCACCATCCTGGCCCGCGGCCGCACCGGCGGCCACGCCATGACCTCCCAGGAAGACGACAAAGGCATGTACACCCGCGACGAGCTTTTCTCCCGTTTGGTTTTTGCCATGGGTGGCCGCGCGGCCGAGGAGCTGGTCTTCGGTGCGCCGACCACCGGTGCGTCTTCCGATATTGAAAACGCCACCAAGATCGCTCGTTCCATGCTCACCGAGTACGGCTTCTCCCCAGACCTGGGCACCGTAAAGTACGGCAAGGAGCAGGGCGATCCCTTCAGCCAGATGGGTGGCGGCGGCTCCATCGATTACTCCGATGAGGTTGCCTCCAAGATTGATGAGCAGATGCGCTACCTGCTGGAGCGCGCGCACGAGCAGGCCTATGACATCCTGCGCAATAACCGTCACTACCTGGATAAGCTGGCCGAGGCCCTGCTGGAGAAGGAAACCCTGCGCCGCCCTGACCTGGAGCGCATCTTCGACGGCATCGAGCCGCGTGAGGCCTTCGACGTCTTCCCAGGTGAAGACGACCGCTTCCCGCGCCAGATTGGCTACGCCCCAGTGAAGACCCCGGTCGAGCTAGCGAAGGAGCGCGGCGAGGAGCTGCCTAAGCGCATGACGCTTCTCGATGCCTCCCGGGCCGCCCGTGAGCGCCGCCTTGCCGGCGAAGAGCCGAAGGGTGAGGTGGGCTTCAACTTTGGCCAGCACGCCGGCGATTACGTCGACCCGGACACCGCCCGCGAGTTGGGCCGCGGCCCCGCCAAGGGAGACGAGAATAAGGAAGCGAAGGACGCCAAGCCGGCCCGCGACAATCAGTCGGCTCAGCCTTCCGAACCTGTTGCACGCCCGGCCGCCCGCCCCGCCAACAGCGGTGGCAAGCACCACAAGCCGGATGCTGGCGCGGATGCTGATGCCGAGACCAGCCAGTGGTTTACCCCTGGTTGGGGCGAAAAGGATCGCCGCAAGAACCCCTATGCGCGCGAGGACGACAAGCAAGAAGATAACTAATGTCTGATAATCACATTCCCGCTCGCGCCGCCTTTGACCAAGACCGGGCGGAGGCAGCGGTGCGTGAGCTGCTCCTTGCGGTAGGGGAGGACCCTGACCGCGAGGGCTTGCGCGAAACCCCGGCCCGCGTGGCCCGCGCCTACCGCGAAGTCTTCGCCGGACTGCACGAGGACCCGACCGAGGTCCTGCATAAGACCTTCGCCGAGGACCACCAAGAACTGGTTCTGGTGCGCGATATCCCCATTTATTCCACATGCGAGCACCACTTGGTGCCGTTTTACGGCGTGGCGCATATTGGCTACATCCCGGGCAAAGACGGCCACGTCACCGGTTTGAGCAAGCTCGCCCGCCTGGCAGATATGTACGCTAAGCGCCCCCAGGTCCAAGAGCGCCTCACCCAGCAGGTAGCGGACGCCTTGGTGGAGGTCCTCGGTGCGCAGTCCGTCATCGTGGTCATTGAGTGCGAGCACTTGTGCATGGCCATGCGCGGCATTCGCAAGCCGGGGGCGACAACAACCACCTCCGCGGTGCGCGGCGGCTTCAAAAATAATGCCGCCTCCCGCGCCGAGGTACTCAGCCTGATTCGCAGCTAAGTCCCCCGGTTACCACGAAAGCGAGAAGGAGCACGCCATGCAGCAGGCAACCTCGGTATCGGATCTGAGCATCGCCAACCGCACGCTGGTGATGGGCATCGTCAACGTCACGGAGGATTCCTTCTCCGATGGCGGTAAGTGGTTGGACGTCGATGCCGCCATCAACCACGCCCGCGAACTCGTGGCGCAAGGCGCGGACATGATTGACGTCGGCGGCGAGTCCACCCGGCCGGGTGCGGTGCGGGTGGAGGCGGACGTCGAAAAGCGCCGCGTGGTTCCCGTCATTAAGGCGCTGAGTGAGCTGGGCATCCGCACCTCCGTGGATACGATGCGCGCCTCGGTGGCCCGTGCGGCCGCAGCGGCCGGCGTGGACATGATTAATGACGTCTCCGGTGGCCTGGCTGATCCGGAGATGTATCGCACGATGGCAGAGGCCGGCGTACCCGTATGCCTGATGCACTGGCGCACGCTGCAGGAAGGCGCCTTTGGATCCGCAGCCGGTAGCGCCGACCACGGCGGCGATGTGGTGCGCGATGTGCATGAGACCCTCGAGCGCCTGGCAAATAACGCGCTGGCGGCCGGCGTGCGCCGCGATAATATCGTGCTGGATCCGGGCCTGGGCTTTGCTAAGACCCCGCAGGATAATTGGGCGCTGCTCAAGGCCCTGCCGGAGTTCCTCGACGCCGAATTCCCGGTGCTGGTGGGAGCCTCGCGCAAGCGCTTCCTCGCCGCCATCCGGGAGGACCGTGGCGTGGAGTCCAGCCCGCTGCTGGCCGATCCCGCGACTGCGGCCGTGACCGCTATTTCCGCCCAGATGGGCGCGTGGGGCGTGCGCGTGCATGAAGTCGCCGTCTCCCGCGACGCCGTCGATGTGGCCGCGGCTTGGAACGCCGGCGATGACTACAAGGGTGGGGCCAATGCCAGCGGCAGCTATAGCAATGGCGCCGATGGCAATGGCACCATGAAATCCACCGCCCTACCGCGCAACCCTGAGGAGTAAAAACATGGCAGACCGCATCGAGCTCACCGGCCTAGAATGCTTTGGCTACCACGGCGTCTTCGAGGAAGAAAAGCGTACGGGCCAACCCTTCATCGTGGATATCACCTGCTGGTCCGAGTTCGCCGACGCCGCCGCCACCGATGATCTGACCAAGACCATCAATTACGCCGAGCTTGCCGACGTCGCCGCGAAAATCATCGAAGGCCCCGCCCGCGACCTCATCGAGACCGTCGCCAGCGAGGTGGCCGATACCATCATGGCCACCTTCGAGGGCCTGCACGCCGTGGAGGTCACCCTGCACAAGCCGCAGGCGCCGATTCCGCGCACTTTTGCCGACGTCGCCGTGGTCGCCCGCCGCTCCCGCAAGCACGCGAGGACCCTCTAATGCGTGCGGTGCTGTCTATCGGCTCCAATATGGATGACCGCGTGGAGCTTTTGCGCACGGTATTCGACGAGTTCGCCGGCGAGATCGTCGCCGCCTCGCCCGTCTATGCCACCCCGCCGTGGGGCGTGACGGACCAGGACGAATTCCTCAACGCGGTGCTCATCGTGGATGTCGAGGAGACCCCGAAGGAACTGCTGCGCCGCGGGCAGAAGCTTGAAGAGGCCGCCGAGCGGGTGCGCGTGCGCCACTGGGGACCGCGCACGCTGGATGTGGACATCGTCGACATCGAGGGCTATACCTCCGACGACCCGGAGCTTATCGTCCCGCATCCTTATGCCCACGAGCGCGCCTTCGTGCTGATTCCGTGGTTGGCGGCCGATGCTGGTGCTAGGTTGAGTGGGGAGGGCGTCGCCAAGCGGGTAGCAGCACTCGACCCGCAGGAGCGCGCCGATATTCGCCGGCTGGGCATGATGGAGGAGCTATGACACGGACCTCGCTGGGTGCCCTCATCGGCACCGGGGTCTTCTTTGCCGCCGCGGCGGCCATCCTCACCACGCGCTTTTATGGCTCCATGCTGCAAATCCCGGTAACGGTCTCCGCCACGCTGTGGCTCATGGCCGTCATCTGTGTGGCGCTGACCTGGAAGGTGGATCAAGCCACCGAGGACGAGCATGGCATCGGCCTGGATAATTCGCAGCTCAACCCCATGACCATCACGCAGTTCATGCTGGTAGGAAAGGCCTCGGCATGGACGGGTGCCATCGTGGGTGGCATTTATGCCGGCATTGCTGTCTACGTCATTCCCAACGCCGGTACGCTCACCGCGGCCTCTGATGACCTCGTGGGCGTCATTGCCTCCGCGCTTGGTGGCCTCGCGATGGCCGCCGCTGGCCTGCGGCTAGAACGACACTGCGAGACCCCGCCCCCACCAGATGGGGTACAAGCGGTACATTAGTGAGCATGACTGAGCCGCGCTCTTCTTCTAGCAAACCTCCCGCCAAGACGACCAAGCCGGATCTGGGCCAGATCGGGCTCATCGTCCTCGTGGTGCTGGCCGTTGTAGCCAGCATCGTCATGCTGATTTCCGGCTCTGCCGCAGCCCTTAAGATTGCGCTCATCGCCGCTTTGTGGGCCGCCGTGCTTGGCTTCTTCCTGGTGATGCGCTACCGCCGCCAGGCCGAGGAATCCGTGACCAAGCTGGAGCTGCAGGAGCGCGCTCACCGCGCCGAGCTTAAGCAGGCCCGCACCGCCGACGGCCAGCCCCTGCCGGATCAGGAATTGCTCGATGAGATCCGCACCGAGTTGGCTTCCATCCGCAAGCAGATTGAGGATCTTTCCGGCCAGGACTTCACCTATGAACCGGCCGCCCTGCACGCCGAGGCGCGCCGCATCATGCAGCTCGAGGCCCAGACCGCGGCCGCTACTCGCCCTGGCTCTGAGGAAGGCAATGTGGACTTCACCCAGTCCTCCTCCGGCGCCCCGTCCGCCGATGCCATCGCCGGCCGATTGGGCAATCAGCCGTCCGCGGCGCACGCCGAGTCCAACCCGCTCAATGACATCATCAGCGAAAAGACTCGTGCGCAGCGCACCTCCGGCAAGACTTCTGGTGCCTCCACCTTCAATACTGGTGGCTTCCAAGCCGTGCGCTGGGATACCGGCGGCGATGATTCCCTGAAGAACACCCGCACGTCCGCGGCCAGCGAGCACCACGGCAGCCACCGCAAGCCAGAGGCTGCCACCAAGGCCAACGATGAGACCCAGGACATTCCGCAGCAGCCGACGCCCCAGCGCGATGAACGCGCGGAGTACCCGGGCTCCGGTCAGCACGTGGCTCCAGAAAAGTCCGAGCCGGTGCGCCAGAAGGCAGCCCGCTCCCATCACCGCGCAGCCGCCGAAGAACCCGATTCCCGTGGCCGCCGCCGCAGCGACGATAAGCGCGAAGGCGCGGTCTCCGTGGCCGAGCTGCTGGCCCAGGCGAAGAAGAAGGATAAATAAATGCGCCCGCCACGCATGCGGGTAGCCCTTTTTGGCCGGAGCCTGGCCGGATTTACCTTGGCCAATGCCATGGAACGCGCCGGCCATGAGGTGCAGATGCTCTCGGACCCGGCCGAACTTGCCTCTTTTGAGGCCCTCATCATCGCCGTGGGCGATGCCCGCTTAGAAGCCACCGTGGAACTTCTTGAACCCCACGTCCACCACGGGCTTATCGTGTTCCACACTTGCCTCTCGCGCGGTGTCCAAGTGCTAGATCCGCTAGAAACGCGCGGCTGTGTCGTTGCGGCACTCGCCCCATTTGCACTCATGCGCTGGGCCGTGACCACCCTGGACGAGCTGGGCGAGACTGTGGTGGAGCTCAATATCACCGAGTTCCGCGGCGAAGCCGTCGCGCTTTCCGATGCCGAACGTCCTTCCTTTGCCGCCCGTGCCTACTACGCCGAGATGCTGCGGCGCTTGCACATCTCTGCGGCGGTCGATGCTCGTTTCTTCCCCTCTGCAGAGGAAAAGCCCATGGTGGGTGAGGACATGGACACCGAAGAAATCATCGCCGCCTACCGCGGCGCCACCGACCCCGGCCTGCGCCGCAGCTACGTGGAGGTTGCCCGCCGCCTAGGCGAGGTAGACGGCCGCGAGGAGCTGGAAATGTGGGCCCTACAAGAGGAGAGCCGATGAGCCTAGAGCTGGGAAACGCCACCGTCATCAGCGAGATTGAGCGCATCCGTATGGTCGGCAGCGCCTTTCATAAGACTGGCCGCCCGGTGGCCTTCGTGCCCCTGACTACCGGCGTGCACGCCGGCCATATCGCGTTGGTGCGTGCGGCCAAGCACATTCGCGGCGCGGTTACCGTCGTGGCCCTGCAGTCCCCGCACGAGGAGGACCTTGAACTCCTGCGCGCCGAGGGCGTCGACATCGTGTGGGATTACTCGCCAGAAACCTTGTGGCCGCACGGCCGCCGCATCGCCGTGGCTCCGGCCGACGCCGCAACCGCCCTCGAGCCGGACCTCAGCGAAGATCTCTCGCTCTACCTTGCGCTCATCCTGACGCTTTCGCCTACCGACGTCCTCCTCGGTGAAAAGGACTACGAGCTCCTCCTCGCCATCCACCACGCGGTTCAAGATTTCCACCTGGGTGTCCGCGTGCAGGGCGTGCCCGCCGTACGCATGCCCGATGGCGTGGTGATGAGCTTGCGCAATACCAACGTCCCGGCCGAATCCCGTGACCAAGCCGCGGCCCTATCCGCCGCGCTGACCGCCGGCGCGCATGCCGCCGAAGCCGGTGCGGAGAAGGTCCGCGAGGTTGCTGCGGAAGTCCTGCGCGCAGCAGGCGTTGAGCCCGACTACCTCGAGGTGCGTGGCCGCGACCTCGGCATGCCTCCCGAGGAGGGGGATGCCCGCTTGCTCGTCGCCGCGACCATCGGCGGCGTCCGCCTCATCGATAATGTGGGCCTGCCGCTGGGCATCGGCTTTAATAATATTGAAGAGCACGAAGCCAAGGCCGAGCTCGAGCGTGAGCAACAACGCGAGCAACAGCGCGCGCGGGGTACCGCTTCCCAGCAGCCATCGGAGGACTAATGACCGATATCCAGATCCGCGACCTTGACTCGCGCGATGAGCCCAAAGCCATTTCTTTTGCCATCGAGGGCATGCACCTGCACTGGTTTGTGAAGAGCCCGCGCTTCGAGCGCGCCTATGGCCGCTACTTTTGGGATTTAGAGCGCGCCAAGGCCACCGATATCTTGGCGGCTTACGATGGCGACCGCTTCCTCGGCGTGCTATTAGCCTCCATGAAGGGCAAGCCCGCGCTGCCGTATCCGTGGTGGCGCAAGGCATTTGTTCACGCGGTGGAAATCTTTAATAATCTGCGCCCGGGCGGGCACCGCGATGATTACGATGCCGCCAATCAGGACATGCTGCTCAAGTACTTGGGTAAGCACCCCATTGATGGCGAAATCGGCTTCCTCGTCGCGGATCCCAATTCCGGCGTGAGCGGCGTGGGCACGGCGCTGCTCGAGGCCTTCGAAGCCCGTCATGAGGGAAAGAACGTCTACTTGTTTACCGATGACGGCTGCACTTATCAGTTCTATGACAGCCGCGGTTTCACTCAGGTGGGCGAGCGCACCATCGCGGTCAACGAGGACCGCGACTTGGAGTGCATGCTCTATGTGCGCCGCCTTGGTACGCCGCAGTCATAGCGTGCCGCAGGCTTAGCGCGCCAACGCGCCCATCGGATCCCAGGCCGGCAGGGTGGTGACGGACTCGGACTGCAACGCCGCCTGGTACTGCTCCGGCAGGCGGGAGGGGTGCACGGCGATTTCGAAGACGAACTCGTCGAACCAGTCATCGCCCATGGTCCAAAAGCCCTTATCGGCCTTCTTCGGGCCCCAGGAATTCTCCACGCGCCAGCGATTGACGGTGCCATCGTCTGCGATATCGGCGCCGGTAAAGACCATCGCGTGGGTCATGAGGGACTCGTGCAGGCGCAAACGCTGCGCCTTGTCCAGATCCATCTCCACTCCGTAAAAGGCCTCATAATCGTGCAGGTGCTTGGCCCACACGCCGTGCTCATCATCAGATTGCTGGTCGGTATCGCAGCCGAACCAAACCGGCTGGCCGTCTTCGATGGAGGCACGCGCGGCATCGCGCAGCACCTCCACAGGCGCGTTCAAGTAGGTCACGCGCTTTCCCGCCACGTTGCCCAGGTACTCCACGGTGTAGAGCTCGCCATAGGCATTGCGCGGGTCGTTGACCACGCACACGTACTCGCCTAGGTCCGCCGGCAGGTATTCCCGGGCAAACTCCTGCGGGGTATAGGTGCCCGCGCGGTGGAACTCATCGTCCTTATCGCGGTACTGCCACACAAAGTCCTCGGGCGGCAGGCCAAGGTTGGCGGTGAGGATCCGGTAGACGTCGGCAAGCGCCTGCTCATGCGCGCTCTCTTCGCCGCTGCGGATGCGGTGGGCGGCGCGGCGCAGCACGGTCTGCAGATTGCGGTTAAGCATCGCCGTGGCCTCGGAAGACGCGGTCTCCGGCATGGCGTACTGCGGCACCACGCCGTACTTTTCCACCAGGGCGACGAACATGGACCACTGGCCGCCGTCATCGATGGGATCATCCATGAGCTTGGCAACGGTGCGGTCAGTAATCTCGCGGTCCTTCAGCTCGGCCATGGCGGTGAGGAACCAATTGGCCTTCTCCAGCTTGTCAAAGAAGTAAATATAGGTCTGGGAGAGCTCAAAATCCTTGAGCTTGGCTTTGTCCATTAGCCCGCCGCGCAGGGAATTGAGGCCGGCAAAAATCCAGCAGCGGCCCGATGCCTTCTGGTCGGCTACGCCCCAGGAATCTAGCTTATAGCTGGTTACCGGGGTAAGGCTGCGCAGTTGTTCATGGTCGAGGCTGAGCTTGTCGACGCCCTCCTGGGCCACCCCGTTGCGTACCAGGCGCAGCGTGGCATCGCTGGTGAGCTCGGCGGTGGCGGCATGAACCTCGTTCGGTTTAATCTCTGTCATTTCTCGATTCTCCTTAGTTCATCCGGTCCCAGAGGGGAAGCTCAATCGGTTCGGTGGCAAGGGCCTGGGCAAGCGTGTCGCTCAGGTGCTCCTTGCGCACGGCGATGTGGAAGACGTTCTGGTCAAACCAGGCATCGGCCATCGTGGCAAAGCCCTTGCCGGGCACATCCTCGCCATCGTCCTTGCGCGGCGGCTTAGAGCCCCAGGAGTTCTCCACGCGCCAGGCGCGGTCACCATCGACGCCGGTGAGCACCATCGCGTGGGTGGGCGCGGTCTCGCCGGAGGTAAAACGCTCCTCCTTGCTCATGGAGGAATCGATGCCGTAGAGGCCATCGGTATCTACCAATCCCTCGTCCCATACGCCGTTGAGGAAGGAGAACTGGCGGTTGACATCGCAGCTAAACCACACCGGCTCACCGGCCGCCAGGCTGCGCTTGGCAGTTTCCTTCAGCTCAGCCGCGCTGACGTTGAGGTACTCCTGCGGTGCGCCGCCCAACACATTGGTCTCCTCGGCGCTGCTAAACACGCGATGCTTGGGGTTGGTGGAGCGGGGGTCATCGGCCAACACCACGTACTCGTCCAGGTGCGGCAGGTACTTATCCGCAAACTCGCGCGGGGTGGAGTGCAGCCGCACGAATTGCTCGTCCTTGGTGCGATACGCCCAGGTAAATTCCTCCGGCGGGGTGCCCAGGTGGATGGCCAGGATGCGGTGGATATCCTTGCGCGCTTGGGCGAGGATTTCTTCGCGCGGGCCGTCCTGTGCGGCGGCGCGGCGCACCACGGTGGCAAGATCGCGGTTCATCTCCGCGGTATTTCCAGACGAGCGCACCTCCGGCATGACCTCGGCAGGGACGGCGCCGTACTTGGCCACGAGGTTGCTAAAGAAGCACCACCAGCCGCCATCGGCGCCCGCATGGTCCAGCACCGCGGCGACGGTGCGCTCGTCCCAGCCAGCGTCCTTCTTGTCCAGCAGCTGGTTGAGCACCAGGTTGGCGCGCTCTAGCTTGTCAAAATACTGCAGGTAGGTGAAGGAAAACTCGAAGTTATCTACATTGAGTTCCTTGGCCGCGCGGTGACGGAAGACGTTCAGCGCCGCAAACATCCAGCAGCGGCCCGAGCGCTTTTGGTCCGATACGCCCAAGCTATCCAGCTTGACCTCGGTGGTGGGGTAGAGGGCCGTAATACGGTCGCGGTCTAGGGCCGCCTTAGCTGCCCCGACGTTGGTGATGGCGTTGCGGGCGATGCGCAGCCGGGAATCGGCCGCGGCCTCCTCGCGCAAGTGGGATAGGTATTCGTTGGTGAGCAAAGTCATAGTTTCGGTTTTAGCAGACCCGGGCCCACAGCGGCGCGGGCGGGTGGAGCTAGAGGTATGCCGCCAGCTTGCCGACGGCCCCCGGAGTCCCCACTTCCTCCGGCAACCACGGAACCTCGCGCACTGGTGTATCAGGCAGCTGGGTGCGCAGGAGCGCGAGCGCCTCATCCTCGGCGGCGCGCCGGGCGGCTAAGAACTCGCCTTGGTCGGCCGGGGTGCGCCGGTTAACCAGCATGGATCCCACCCGCACACCGTTGCTCTTAAGATCCGTATGGAACTCGGCAGATTCCAGCACGGGCAGGCGCTCGGCGGTGAGCACAATGTGGAATACGGTGCGTGGGGAGGTAAGCGCGGTGCGCAGCTGGGCAAAGCGCTCGCGGCGCTGGAAAAGCGTGGCGCGAATTTCCTGATTGCGCCGGTCCACCGGGTCATTATCTGCGCCGCTGCCGCTAGACATCCCGCGCACCAGCGAGCCGAATTTATCGGATTTCTCGCGCCGGGAGAGCAGCCCATCGGTATAGGCGGCCATGATCTCCGGCAAGGCCATCAGCCGCGAAGTGTGCCCAGAGGGAGCGGTATCGAAGACGAGGTAGTCGAAGTTCGATTCCCCCACTACGAGCGCCGCTATGCGCTCCAATAGCGCCGCCTCTTGTGTGCCGGGCGATTGCCGGGCTAGGTCGAGGTGCTTTTTCACCTCACCGTGCAGGTGTTCGGGCATAAAGCGGCGCATCGAGTTCCCTACCTGCGCTAGGTGCTGCTCGGTCGCGCGCGCAGGGTTGATCTCGATGGCGGACAGGGTAGGGGTGAGGTCTGAGGGGGCGTCGCCAAGCGAGGTACCAAAGATATGCCCCAAGTTATGCGCCGGGTCCGTGGACACCAGGCAGACGCGATGCTCGCGGGACAGGCGCAACGCGGTGGCGGTGGCCAAGGTGGTCTTGCCCACCCCGCCCTTGCCGCCAAAGAACATGATGGGTGAGGTCTCTAGCAACATTGAATATTCTCCAGCGGGGATTTATCCATTCCCATGCGGGTATGCCAGGCGTGGAAATCCTCATAGACCAACGGCAAAAGTTCCAGGGTGTAGTAGCTGGCCGGGTTGGGGATGCCGAGCGCCTCCGAGGCAACCAGCATCAAGAAGAGATCGTCTTCTTGCTGCTGGGCCTTGGCAAAGCTGGCGCGATACGGGGCCTGGTAGTACTCATTGAGTCCGGCCGCAAGTGCCTTAAGCTTGTCGAGCATGCTCGGGCAGTGGGGCGTCAAGGTCATCATCGGACCACTCCAGCGGGGTCTCCTTGCGGGCGCGGGAAATGGCGCCAACGGCTTCCACAATGACCCAGATGGTGGCCACCACGATGATGACGTCCATGCAGAATAGCAGCCAATTCTGGCTGGTAAATAGGGACTTCAGCTGGAGTAGTGCGGCCCACAGTGACATGGCGGTAACAAAGATGAGCGGAATGACCACCGGCCACGTCGGCCTGCGTAGGTGGGTCAGGATGACCACCACAATGGCCAAGGAAAGGCCCGCCATGAGCTGGTTGGTGGTGCCGAATAGCGGCCAGATGGTCATACCGCCGGAGCCATCCGCGCCGGCAGAGAAGGTCAGGCCGAAGGCCAAGCCCACCGCGATGACGGTGGCGGCCAAGGCCTTGATGCGCACGCCCATGATCTCGCCAATTTCTTGTACCACTAGGCGCTGCAGACGCACGCCCGAATCCATGGTGGTAGCGGCAAAGAGCACGGCCATGGTGGCCAAGATGGTGCCGGAGAGGGACGTGGGAATGCCCATGCCCTCGTTCATGAGCGCGCCGCCGCCGTGCACGAAGGCCTCCACGCCGCCGGCATTCCATTCGGAGTAAATTTCTTCCCACTGCTGCAGGGACTTAAAGCCTGCGGTGGTGGCGATGATGGTGCCCAGCGCGAGCAGCCCCTCGCCCACGGCACCGAAGTACCCCACAAAGCGCACGTCGGTTTCCTTATCCACCTGCTTGGACGAGGTGCCGGAGGCCACCACGCCGTGGAAGCCGGAGATAGCGCCGCAGGCGATGGTGACAAAGAGCAGCGGGAAGGTGCCCGGGGTGCCGTCCGGCACGTTATCGCGCAGCGCCGGTGCGGCCAGCGAAGGGCGGGTAATGAGGAAGGATCCGTACAAAATGGCCAGGCCCACGAAGAGCTGGAGGCCGTTGATGTAGTCGCGCGGCTGCAGCAACACCCACACCGGCAGCAGCGAAGCGATGAAGGCGTAGATGAATAACAAGATGATCCACACGCCGTTAGCGGGGATACCCAGGACCGTATCGGGTAGGACCACAGGCACGCGGTCACCGATGATCATCAACGTGTAGAGCGCGACAACGCCCACGATCGAGACCAGCGGCAGGTTCCAATTCAGGCGGTAGATGGCCTGGCCGATAAGCAGCGCGACGACGATGGCGCCCCAGGTAGGGATTACGGCCGTAGGGGTGGAGACCAGCAGGTTCGAAATGGCCACGGCGAAGGCCGCATTCACCATCAACAGCAGCAGGAAGATCACGATGAGGAACAGATTGCGCCCGCGCTTGCCAATGTAGCGCCCAGACAAAGTGCCGATGGACTGGCCCTTATGGCGCTGCGACGCCCACAACGCACCCAAATCGTGCATGCCGGCGAAGAAGACGGTGCCGAGGGTGACCCAGAGAAACGCCGGAACCCAGCCCCAGATGACGGCTACGGCCGGACCAATGATGGGCGCGGCGCCCGCCACGGAAGTGAAGTGGTGGCCCCACAGGACGTATTTATTGGTAGGCACAAAGTCCACGCCGTCTTCTATGGTGTGGGCCGGGGTGGAGTAGTTCGGGGATAGCCGGAAAATGCCCTTTCCTAGGAACTTGGAATAGAGCAGATAGCCGGCGCCCATCATCGCAATGCCGATGATGGCGAGGACTAGAGAGTTCATGGTGTGCGTCTCCTCATGGGCGGTTGGGTGGCGTGTCTCACACGTGCGGATAGTATGCCACAACTCACATGGATATTTGCCCGTGGGGGAGACCGGCGGGTGGATTTATATTTGGAAGGCGCAGGCGGCGCAGTACCTTATACTGCCGGCAGGGAAAACAACAGCGCGGCCCCAGTTCCAGTGGAGGAACGAGGGCCGCGCGGTGGGTGCTTAAACCAGGTGGTGCTTACTTCTTATCGACGCCGATGTTGCCGTCCTTCTTCCACACCACAACCACTGCTGGGCGAGGGGTGGACTTGCCACCCTCTGGCCAGTGGGAGGTCTGCTTTTCAAAGGTGGCGTCATCGGTCTCGCCTGGGTGCTGGACGTTGACCATCACGCGCTCATCGGTGACGATGGGGCCGCAGGTCTCGGCGCCTGCCGGGACCGTCAGGAAGCACTTGAGCTCGCCGCGGGTATCGCCTTCAGTGGTCACGGCGTAGAGGCCATCGTTGGACTCAAGGGCGTTGCCGTCGGTGGAGATCCATAGGTTACCGTGGCTATCAAAGGCCAGGTTATCCGGGCAGGAAATCGGGGATACCTTCTCCTTATCAAAGCCGCCGAAGTAGGTATTGGCCTCCTTCGGATCACCACAGACCAGGAAGAGGTTCCAGGTGAACTTCTCGCCAGCGTGGTCATCTTCAATCTCCATGACCAGGCCGTTCTTGTTCTCCTTGATAGGAGCCCACTCCATCGGCTCTTCCTTGTTCTTCTTGGCGTTCTCTCCGGTAGCGCCGCGGTATTTATTGTTGGTCAGGGCGACGTAGACCTTCTCGGAGTCTGGGTGAACCTGCATATCCTCAGGACGGTCCATCTTGGTGGCGCCCACCTTATCGGCGGCCTCACGGGTGTAGACGGCAACCTCTTCGGCAGACATGCCATCAACGTGGGACTCGAACTTATTGTTCTCGGTATCAGAGGTCAGCAGCTTGACCCACTCGCCCTTGCCGTCGAAGGAGCCGTCCTCTGGCAAAACGCCAGAGCCATCGATTTCATCCTCGGGGGAGTTGCCCTCCAGCTTGGCCACGTACAGGGTGCCGTGATCCAAGATGCTGAGGTTGTGCTCGATATTGCCCTCTTCGTACTTCTTGGTGGAGACGAACTTGTAGATGTACTCAAACCGGGAGTCATCGCCGGAGTAGCACACCACGGTGCCATCGGAGGCGATGTGGACGTTGCCGGCCTCGTGCTTGAATCGGCCCAGAGCGGTGTGCTTGACCGGGGTGGACTTAGGATCTAGCGGGTTAATCTCAACCAACCAGCCGAAGCGGTTAGGCTCGTTCGGCTCCTTGGAGACGTCGAAACGCTTATCAAAGCGCTCCCATTTGCGCTGGGTCTCGCCATCTTCCAAGCCGAAGCGCTCCAGGGACTCCTGTGCCTTCTTGTCATCCAGCTTGGCGTGTGCAAAGTACTGGTCAAAGTTCTCTTCGCCAGAGAGCATGGTGTTCCACGGGGTGATACCGCCGGAGCAGTTAGCCAGGGTGCCCTTGACCTTCTTGCCCGTCTTATCGGCGGAAGTCTTTACAAACTCGGAACCGGCAGCCGGACCTACCAAGGTGAATTCGGTAGTAGCGGTAATGCGGCGGTTGAGTGGACCAAACTCGCGCTTGAGTTCACCGGTATCGCCTACCTTGGACACCTCCACGATGGAGTGGCCGTGGCCAGCCCAGCCAATCTTGGCCTGCTCTTCGGTGGGGTTATCCGCATCGTAGTTAGGGAACATCTGCGGTTCGGTGGTGTACTCGTGGGAGCAGACGTAGATAAGGCGGTTGTCGTCGTCCGGGTGCTCGATGAGGCCGGCGAAGTCATTGTTGAAGCCGAATTGCTTCTCGGCTGCCTCGGCGGTCTGGTTCTTGTCATCGAATTCCGGCGCGTCCTCAAATAGCGGGTCGCCCCAGGCAATGAGGACGGACTGCTCGTAGCCATCCGGGATGACCACTTCGTCCTTCTCGTTTGGCTGTACTGGGTCGAACTTCATGCCTTCTGCGGAGGTGAGCTCAATGTTCGCCTCAGAGGTTTTGCCGCCCTTGCCCTCGGAGGAAGAAGCCTCATTAGACGCATCATCCGGGTTGGAGCAGGCCGCCAAAGCAGCGCCGCCGCCAACGGTTACGACCGATAGGCTGCCCGCACGCAGCGCGGTACGGCGGGAGAACTGGTCAGCAAAGTACGGGTTATTGGACTTGTTCTCGCACTCGCCAAAGCAAGCATTACCGCACTTGTAGGTGCAGGTCAGGCTGGAACGAGAGGAGGCAAAGAGACTAGAGAGAAGGTTGCGGCCTTTAAGTGCCATAGTTACTGCTCCAAATGGGTTGAAAATATTGTTTAGACACGGGGACAGCCATATATATAAGGGGATCTCAGTAACTGTGCGTTGGCGCGGAGGTGACGGTGAAGTGAATTATGCGTAAATCTTTTCCGGGGTGAGGGTGGCATGGGCTAAATCGCGTGCTGCGGTGGGGATCGACTACCCTAGGCTAACGTGAGCGAGCAGAAGAATAATGAAGTAAACGATGTCCCTGAGCAGCTGCGCATCCGCCGCGAGAAGCGCGATCGCCTGCTGGAATCCGGCGTAGAGGCCTACCCGGTCACCGTTGAGCGCACCATCTCTTTGAAGGATTTGCGCCACGATTTCCGCGTAGTGGCCGAGGGCGAAGAGCCGGGCACGGAAGAAGGCGTGACCTACCTGGCCCCAGGCGAGGAAACCGAGGTAACCCACGCCATTGCCGGCCGCCTTATCTTTATGCGCAATACCGGCAAGCTGTGCTTTGCCACCCTTCAAGATGGCGACGGCACCCAGGTGCAGGCCATGCTTTCTTTGGCCGAGGTAGGCAAGGAGCGCCTCGACGCTTGGAAGTCCGATGTTGACTTGGGCGATTTCATCTCCGTGCGCGGCCGCGTAATTTCCTCCCGCCGCGGCGAGCTGTCCATCATGGTCTCAGAGTGGACCATGGCCGCTAAGTCCCTGCGCCCGCTGCCGGTGTCCTTTGCCGATATGGCAGAAGATACCCGTGTGCGCCAGCGCTATAACGACCTCATTATCCGTGAAGAGGCCCGCAAGAACGCCATGATCCGCGTGAAGGTCATGCGCGCGCTGCGTAACTACCTGGAAAGCCAGGATTTCGTTGAAATCGAGACCCCGATGCTGCAGACCCTGCACGGTGGCGCGGCCGCTCGCCCGTTTATCACCCACTCCAATGCGTTGGATATTGACCTCTACCTGCGCATTGCGCCGGAGCTGTACTTGAAGCGTGCCGTCGTCGGCGGCATTGACCGCGTCTTCGAAATCAACCGTAACTTCCGCAATGAGGGCGTGGACCGTTCCCACTCGCCGGAGTTCGCCATGCTCGAGACCTACGCTGCGTGGGGCGACTACGACGATTGTGCCCGCATGACGCGCGAGTCCATCCAGGCCGTAGCGCGCGACGTCTTTGGTTCCACCACCGTCACCCTGGCGGATGGCACCGAGTTCGACTTCGGCGGCGAAGAGTGGCCCGAAATCGAGATGTACCCCTCCCTCAATGAAGCCCTGCAGCGCAAGTTCCCGGGCCAGCCGGAGGTCACCATCGATACCGACGTCGAGACGCTCAAGGGCATTGCAGACATCATCGGCCTCGACGTCCCCAAGGACGGCGGCTGGGGCCACGGCAAGCTGGTGGAGGAAATCTGGGAGGTCCTGTGCGAGGACCAGCTGGAAGGCCCCATCTTTGTCAAGAACTTCCCGGTTGAGACCTCCCCGCTGACCCGTCAGCACCGTTCCAAGCCGGGCGTGACCGAGAAGTGGGATCTCTACGTTCGCGGCTTCGAGCTGGCAACCGGCTACTCCGAGCTGGTGGACCCGGTTATCCAGCGTGAGCGCTTTGAGGATCAGGCTCGCCTGGCCGCCGGTGGCGATGACGAGGCCATGGTGCTGGACGAGGACTTCCTTGCCGCTATGGAACAGGGCATGCCGCCTACGGCCGGCACCGGCATGGGCATGGACCGTCTGTTGATGGCCCTGACCGGCCTGGGCATCCGCGAAACCGTGCTCTTCCCACTGGTTAAGCCAGAACAGAAGTAGCCGCCCAGCGGTCAATCGCTAGCCGTCAGCCCGCGTGGCTGGCGGCTTTTGCCGTGCCTGGGCTAGTGCGAAAGCGGCCCGGCGGATTTATCGCCACGCAGGCGCTTGATTATGTTCTCGGCCGAAATCAGGCACATCGGCACGCCCACGCCTGGCACGGTGGTGGCACCCGCGTAGTAGAGCCCGCCGACCTTGCGCGAGGCGTTGCGCCCGCGCAAAAACGCCGATTGCCGCAGCGTGTGCGCAGGCCCAATAGAACCGGCCGACCAGGCATGGTAGCGCTCGGCAAAATCGGCCGGGCCGAGCGTGCGCTTGACGACGACCCTGTCTACCAAATCCGGCACCCCAGCCGTGGCGGCGATGTGGTTAAGGGCGGCGTCGGCAATCGCAGCAACGCGCTCGGATTCCTCTGCATGGTAGGCATTGCCGAACCCGGGCGCCTCCGCGGCCGGCACCGGCACCAGAATGAAGAGGTTTTCGTGGCCCGCGGGCGCTACGTTCGGGTCGGTGGCCGAGGTCTTGGACACGTAGATGGACTCCGAGGCACCCAACGGCCGGGAAGGCTCCGGGCCGGAATAGACGGCGCGGAAATCCGGATCCCAATCCTGGCTAAAAAGCAACGTATGGTGCGCTAGTTCTGGAAGCTCGCCCTTCACCCCGGCCAAAATGAGCACGGTGCCCAGACCGGGATTGCGCCGGCCCCAGTAGCGCTCCGGGTAGGTGCGCAGTTGGGGCGGCAAAAGCTGGGTCTCGGTGTGGTGCACGTCCGCCGCCGAGACCACGATATCGGCGTGGATGGCGCCCTTATTCGTGCGCACGCCGGTGACCTTACGGTTGGCGACCTTGATGGAGGTTACCTCCTCGCCCAAGCGGAAGGTGGCGCCAAACTTCCGTGCCTGCCGGTAGATGGCCTGGATCACGGCCGCGAAGCCACCCTGTGGGTAGCGCACGCCCTCCACCAGGTCGGTGTGGCTCATCAAGGAATACAGTGCCGGGGCGGCCGCCGGCTCGGAGGACAAAAAGACCGCCGGGTAGCTCAAGATTTGGCGCAGGCGAGCATCAGAAAACGTTCGGCCCACGTACTGCTTTAGGTTCACCGAAAGCAGAGCCACCAGGCGGGACAACCGGGTGCGGATATCGCGGTGCACCAGGTTCAGCGGCGCGGAGAAGGTGGTGTAAAGGAAGTGCTTGAGCGCCATCTCATAGGTATCGCTGGCCTGCGCTAAGTATTCCCGGACTTTCTCGCCCGCGCCGGGCTCCAGCGACTCGAAGAGTGCGGCGACTTCCTCGGGGCCGGAGTACACATCCACCGGCGCATCGCCATGAAAGACGCGGTAGGCGGGGGAGAGGTCCACCAAGTCCAGCTCCGCCTCGGTAGAGGTGCCACACAGCGCAAAGAAGTGATCGAAAGCCTCGGGCATGAGGTACCAGGACGGTCCGGTATCCCAGCGGAAGCCGGCCTCCGCAAAGCTGCCGGCGCGCCCGCCTACCTCATCCAGCGAGTCCACGACGGTGACCTCGTAGCCCTCGCGGCCGAGCAAAGCGGCGGTGGCGAGGCCGGCGATGCCGGCTCCAATGACGACGGCGTGCATGACGTTCTCCTTAGTTTTCGGCCGTGGCTGAGGTCTGGCTGCTGTGGCCGCGACGGCGCACCGCGCGGGCCGCGAGCCAAGCCTTGGTGTGGTTCGGCACGGATACCCGCGTGGTGGCAAGCGCCGTAGCCGGGGTGGCGGCGAGGCGATTGGTGAGCTCTGCAAAGATATCCGCCGCCGCGCTCACACCGACCCGCGCGGACGCCGGGAGCAAGTCGATGGTGAGCGCGGCGGTGGCGAGCTCTCGGCGGATCTCTGCGATGAGCGCGGACTTGGAGGTCTCATCAATCCGTCCAGATTGGACCTGCTGAAAATAGGTGCGGCCCAAAGTGGAGCTATCCTCGCTCAGGTCACGCAGGAAATTAATCTTCTGAAAGGCAGACCCTAGCGCGCGGGCGCCGCGCTCCATGGCGGCGCGGTCGGCAGGGGAGACGTCCTCCTCGGCCAAGAAAATTTGCAGGCACAATAGCCCGATGGCTTCCGCTGAGCCGTAGATATAGGCCTGCAGCTCCGATGGCGAGTACTCGCGCTGGGTGAGATCCGCGCGCATGGAGCTAAAGAAGGCAACAAGGTGCTCGCGGTGGAAGCCGCAGCGGCGAGCCGTGATGGCATAAGCGTGCACAACCGGATCGGTGTGCAGTCGCTGCTGCGGCGCGGCCAGGATGGTCTGCTCGTAGGCATCCAGTGCGGCGGCGGGGTCGGTGTGGGCTTGGGCTGCGGCGCCGTCGACAAGCTCGTCTGCAATGCGCACCACCGCGTATAGGTGGCGGATATCGGCGCGCACCCGCCCGCGCAAAAGCCGCGTGGCCAGAGAGAAACTGGTGGAGTACTGCCCCATAACCTGCGCGGCCGCGCGGGAGGCCGCTTGGTCATAGCGAGTCAACATATCTGTCAACGTAGCATGCAGCCTGTCAGCGGTTCGTGGCGCGTGGCTGCCCCTCGGCAAAGCCGGCTGCAGACTGCACGCCCACGGTGGCGCGCTCGCGGAAGGCGGCCAGGGAATCGGCGCCGGCGTAGGTGCACGAGGAACGCACGCCAGAGATAATCCGGTCCACCAGGTGCTCCACGCCGCCGTGCTCGGGGTCGAGGTAGATGCGGGAGGTAGAAATGCCCTCTTCGAACATCTCGCGGCGGGCGCGCTCAAAGGCCTCGGTATCGGAGTTGCGGCCGCGCACCGCCCGGCGCGAGGCCATGCCGAAGGACTCCTTATAGAAGGCACCGTCGGCATCCTTGTGCAGGTCACCTGGGGACTCGAAGGTGCCGGCGAACCAAGAGCCAATCATGACATTGGAAGCACCCGCGGCAAGTGCGAGGGCAACGTCGCGCGGGTCGCGCACGCCGCCGTCGGCCCAAACATGGGCGCCTACCTCGCGGGCGGCCGCAGCACACTCTAGGACGGCCGAGAACTGCGGGCGGCCCACGCCAGTCTGCATGCGGGTGGTGCACATCGCCCCCGGGCCCACACCGACCTTGATAATGTCCGCGCCGGCCGCGGCCAGCTCGCGCACACCCTCGGCCGTGACAATATTGCCGGCAGCAATGGGAAGCCCCAGATCCAGCGCCTTAACCTTGCGCAGCGCGGTGAGCATGCTTTCCTGGTGGCCGTGTGCGGTATCGATGACGAGGACGTCAGCGCCGGCCTCCGCTAGGGCACGGGCGCGGCCTTCCACGTCACCGTTGATGCCCACCGCAGCACCGATGTGTAAGCGGCCTTGCTTGTCGACGCCCGGCCTATACATCTTCGCCCTTACCGCGCCCTTCCTCGTGAGGATTCCGGCCAGGGTGCCATCCGGGTTGACCACCGGGGCTAGCTTGCGGGAGGTTTTGCGCAGCTTGGTAAAGGCCTCTTGTGGGTCAATGCCCACCGGCAGCGTGACCAAGTCGGTGGTCATCAATTGGCCAACGGCGGTGAAGTTATCCTGTCCGCGCAGGTCCTTCGGGGTGATGATACCGATGGGCATGTCCCCCTCGACCACGATGGCGGCGCCATGGGCGCGCTTGTGTAAAAGGTTGCTGGTATAGCCCACGGTGTGGTGCGGCTTGACGGTAATTGGGGTGTCATAGACCAAGTCCGCCGCTTTCACAGAGGCGATGGTTTCTGCGGCCGCTTCTAAGGAGAGGTCCTGTGGCAGGATGGTCAGCCCGCCGCGCCGGGCGATGGTCTCGGCCATGCGACGTCCGGCCACGGCGGTCATATTGGCCACGATGAGCGGGATGGTATTTCCGGTGCCGTCCTCAGTGGTGAGGTCTACCGACTGGCGCGAACCCACCTCGGAGTGGCTCGGGACCATAAATACGTCGGAGTAGGTCAATTCGTACGGCGGATGGGAATCGTTGAGAAAACGCACTGGGGTGTACCTCGCTTTAGGCTCGGGTGGCGCGGTCTCACCGCGCGGATGAAGACACTAAAACTATACTCCTCGACTTTCCCCGCACCCGCGGCCTCAGTATCCTGTCTGGGTGTCTCAGAAACCAGATCCCCACATTTCCGCAGAGGTAAAAATCAACCTCACCATCCTCGTCCTCGGCGCGATGGTGATGATCCTGAACGAGACCGCCCTGTCGGTGGCGCTGCCCACCATCATGGCGGACTTTGGCATCCCCGCGACCTCCGCCCAGTGGCTGCTTACCGGTTTCCTCCTCACCATGGGCGTGGTCATCCCGACCACCGGCTTTCTCATGGATAAGTTCACCACCCGGCAGATCTTCTTGGCCGCGTCGGGCGTTTTTCTTGCCGGTACGGTACTGGCGGCGCTCGCCCCGGCCTTCGGCGTGCTGCTGGTGGGGCGCGTATTCCAAGCGGCCGGCACCGCCTTGATGATCCCCACCCTGATGACGGTGGCGATGACCCTCGTCCCGCCGCAGCGCCGCGGCAGCGTGATGGGCATTATCTCCGTGGTCATTTCCGTGGCCCCAGCACTCGGACCCACGGTGGGCGGCTTCGTGTTGGGCATGTCTAGCTGGCACGTCATCTTCTGGACCATGGTGCCGCTGCTTGGCCTCATCTGCGCCGCCGGCTATTTCCGCCTGGTCAACGTGGGAGATAAGCGCGATACCCCGCTGGATTTCCCGTCCGTCGTCCTGTCCGTCTTCGCCTTCGGCGGATTGGTCTACGCCGTATCGTCCCTGGAAAACATGCTGGAGGGAGATGGCCTCGTAGACATCATCGTCCTCATCGTTGGCCTCGTGGCCTTGGCGCTTTTCACCCGCCGCCAGCTGCGCCTGGCCAAGGACAATCGCGCCCTTTTGGACATGCGCCCGTTTACGGTTCCCAACTTCACCGTGGCGGTACTGGGCATGCTGCTCATGTTTGGGCTATTACTCGGCGTGGTCAATATCCTGCCCATCTACCTGCAGACCTCCCTGGCGGTAAGTTCGCTGGTTACCGGGCTCGTCGTCATGCCCGGCGGCTTGCTCCAAGGCGGCATCTCGCCGATGGTCGGCCGCCTTTATGACGTCCACGGGCCCCGCCCGCTCATGATCCCCGGTGCCCTGCTTCTAGCCGCGGGCACGTGGCTGATGACCCTGCTCAATGAGGACAGTGCGGTATGGATGGTCATTGGCATGCACATCCTTTTTGCCCTGGGCATTGCGCTTATGATGACGCCGCTGATGACGACGTCCCTGGCCTCCCTGCCAGACGAGCTCTACTCGCACGGCTCCGCCATCCTCAATACCCTGCAGCAGCTGGCGGGCGCGGCCGGCACTGCCTTCCTGATGACCTTCCTGACCCGTGGCACCAAGTCCGGCGCGGCCCAAGGCATGAACGAGGCCGCCGCGACGGCTCATGGCGCGCACTGGGCCTTCCTTTTTGCCGGCGCGCTTTCGCTGGTGGTCGTCGTGCTGGCTCCGTTCCTCAAGCGCGTACCCTCCGCGGAATAGGCACGAGGACAAATTAAGAGGCGCACAGCGGCAGGTTCAGCCGCTCCTCTTCAGCTTTATCGCCCCAGACCAGGAATGCGGACTGGGTGCCTTCCACGGCCATCACGTAGGTAGGAACATCCGCGGTGGTCTCAAAGCTTTGGATGGTGCACTGGTCATTGGAAAGCTCGACCGGTTCGGCGTCGGGAAGCATGGCATCGCGCTCCTCCACGCTGGGGTAGTAGGTCACGATGTAGTTGAACCCATCGCCCACGCAGGAAATCTTGGCCTCCTGGCCAGGCTCCGGCTCGCGCGAGGAGCACTTAGCCCCATCGAAGCCATCCTGGCCGCTGCGGGAGCCCACCAAGTCCGGGTACGCATCCGCGAGGTTTTGCTCCTTATCATTCCAGCTGGGGTAGGACAGGAAGAACCACAGCGCGGCCGCAGCAGCAATCGCGGCCACCGCCAGCACCGTGATGAGCGCAATGAGCCCGCCCTTGCCCTTCTTCTTCGGCGCGGGTGCCATCGGTTGCTGCGGCTGCGCCATGGGCTGGGCCATCGGTTGTGGCTGCGGCTGTTGCGGCGGGGCGAACTGCTGCTGAGGGCGTGGTTCTGGCTCCTGCACGCGGGGAATCTGCGCGGTATCGAAATCGCGCTCCGGGCGCAGGTAAGCGACCACATCCTTGGCGCTCTCTGCCGTGCCAGTGGGCTTATACTCCGGGCATTTGCGGGCAACGAGCTCTTTAAACGCCGCCACTGCATCGCCGTGCTCTTCGCCGGATGGACCGGCCGCAGCCAGCACCGAAACCTGGCGTTGCTTATCGACGCCCACCCGGGCCTCCCTTAGCCCATGCACCGCAAAGTCTGCCCGCCCGCGGGAAATTAGGAAGTCCACCGCACCCGCCAGCGGACCGAAGACGTCGGCGGCCTCCTCGCGGCTGAGATCACTGGGAAGCTCAGAAAGTTGGGTTCCGGAAACCCCTTCGCGCACGATGAATTCCTGCCCATCCGCGGTAGTGCCCGTGCCTACCAGCGGCGCGATGGCTGGGTGGTGCAACCCATGCAGTGCCGTGGACTTGTCCACCACGCCGGTAATTTCCGGGGCGAAGATTTCCACGCTCAGCTGCTGCTGCGTGTTTCCATCTTCGACCGCAAAGAGGGTAGACGATGGAGCCTCATCCAACACGGCCAATTCGTGCAGATTGTGCTGGGTGGCAAAGAACTCAGGAAGCTGGGGCACGGTCGCGATGTCCTTAAATAGTGGGGAGGGGCAGGGAACAAAAACGATTCTAGATTACATGCCCGTGCCCCTGTTCGCTACCGGCGTACACCCGTGTGAGCTGCGAATATGGTGGATTCTGGCGGTATTGCGGGCATCTGGGAACAAAACGGGAAATTATCGGCGGACTGCCGCGTTAGAGTGGGTATCACATTAGAAGCGAAAGTATAGGGGAATCATGTTCGAGAGGTTTACCGATCGTGCTCGCCGCGTCATCGTGCTGGCGCAGGAAGAAGCACGCATGCTTAACCACAATTACATCGGCACCGAGCACATCCTGCTCGGCCTTATCCATGAGGGCGAAGGCGTAGCCGCCAAGGCGCTGGAATCCATGGGTATCTCCCTGGAGGATGTCCGCCGCGAGGTCGAGGAAATCATCGGCCAGGGCAGCCAGCCGCACACCGGGCACATCCCCTTTACCCCACGCGCCAAGAAGGTCCTGGAGCTTTCCCTGCGCGAAGGCCTGCAGATGGGACACAAGTACATCGGTACTGAGTTCTTGCTATTGGGTCTCATTCGCGAGGGCGACGGCGTTGCCGCCCAGGTGCTGACCAAGCTCGGCGCCGACCTGCCGCGCGTGCGCCAGCAGGTTATCCAGCTGCTGTCCGGTTATGAGGGCGGCCAGCAGGAGGGTGGTTCCTCCAACGGCCAGGGCTCCGGTCCGGTTGGCGCAGGTGCTGGTGCAGGTGCCGGCGCAGGCGGCCGTGGCGGCTCCGGCGGTTCCGGCGAGCGTTCCAATTCCCTGGTGCTCGACCAGTTCGGCCGCAACCTCACCCAGGCAGCTAAGGACGGCAAGCTCGATCCGGTCGTCGGCCGTGAGTCCGAGGTAGAGCGCATCATGCAGGTGCTGTCTCGCCGTACGAAGAATAACCCGGTTCTCATCGGTGAGCCGGGCGTTGGTAAGACCGCAGTCGTTGAGGGCTTGGCGCTCGACATCGTCAACGGTAAGGTTCCAGAGACCCTTAAGGACAAGCAGCTTTACTCGCTGGACCTGGGTTCCCTGGTTGCCGGCTCCCGTTACCGCGGTGACTTTGAGGAACGCCTGAAGAAGGTCCTCAAGGAGATTAACCAGCGCGGCGACATCATCTTGTTCATCGATGAGATCCACACCCTGGTTGGTGCTGGTGCTGCTGAAGGCGCCATCGATGCAGCCTCGCTGCTCAAGCCGAAGCTGGCTCGTGGCGAGCTGCAGACCATCGGTGCTACGACCCTTGAGGAATACCGCAAGCACATCGAGAAGGATGCCGCCCTGGAGCGCCGCTTCCAGCCAGTCAAGGTGGAGGAGCCTTCCCTGGATGACACCTTCTTGATCCTGAAGGGCCTGCGCGATAAGTACGAGGCGCACCACCGCGTGTCCTACACCGATGAGGCGCTGCATGCTGCAGCTTCCCTCTCGGATCGCTACATCAATGACCGTTTCTTGCCGGATAAGGCCGTTGACCTCCTCGATGAGGCTGGTGCTCGCATGCGCATCAAGCGCATGACCGCGCCGAAGGGCCTGCGCGAGGTCGATGACCGCATCGCTGAGGTCCGCAAGGAAAAGGAAGCGGCCATCGATGCCCAGGACTTTGAGAAGGCGGCCGGCCTGCGCGATAAGGAGCGCAAGCTGGGCGAGGAGCGCGCAGAGAAGGAAAAGCAGTGGCGCTCTGGCGACCTTGAGGAAATCGCCGAGGTAGGCGAGGACCAGATCGCCGAGGTTCTGGCGCACTGGACCGGCATCCCGGTGCTGAAGCTGACGGAGAAGGAATCCAACCGTCTGCTCAACATGGAAGAGGAGCTGCACAAGCGCATCATTGGCCAGGACGAGGCGGTCAAGTCCGTCTCCCGCGCCATCCGCCGCACCCGTGCGGGCCTCAAGGATCCGCGCCGCCCGTCCGGCTCCTTCATCTTCGCCGGCCCGTCCGGTGTGGGTAAGACCGAGCTGTCGAAGTCCCTGGCTAACTTCCTCTTCGGTTCGGATGATGACCTCATCCAGATCGACATGGGTGAGTTCCACGATCGCTTCACCGCTTCCCGCCTCTTCGGTGCCCCTCCGGGATACGTTGGCTACGAAGAGGGTGGCCAGCTGACCGAGAAGGTTCGCCGCAAGCCGTTCTCTGTCGTGCTTTTCGATGAGATCGAGAAGGCCCACAAGGAGATTTACAACACCCTCCTGCAGGTGCTGGAAGATGGCCGCCTTACTGACGGCCAAGGTCGCGTCGTCGACTTCAAGAACACCGTTCTCATCTTCACCTCGAACCTGGGCACCCAGGACATCTCGAAGCCGGTGGGCTTGGGCTTTACTGGTTCCTCCGAAAACGATGCGGATGCCCAGTATGACCGGATGAAGCAGAAGGTCAACGACGAGCTGAAGAAGCACTTCCGCCCAGAGTTCTTGAACCGTATCGATGACATCGTCGTCTTCCACCAGCTCACCCAAGAGCAGATTGTGGAGATGGTCGAGCTACTCATCGGCCGCGTGGCCAAGCAGCTGGATGAGCGCGATATGGGCATCGAGCTCACACAGAAGGCCAAGGACCTCCTGGCTAAGCGAGGCTTTGACCCGGTCTTGGGCGCTCGTCCGCTGCGCCGCACCATTCAGCGCGAGATTGAGGATCAGCTCTCTGAGAAGATCCTCTTCGGCGAAATCGGCGCCGGTGAGATCATCACCGTCGACGTCGAGGGCTGGGACGGCGAGTCCAAGGACAACACGGGCGCGAAGTTCACCTTCAGCCCGCGCCCGAAGCCTCTGCCGGAGGACACCGAGGAGCCGCAGCTTGACGGTGCCGAGGTGCGCGAAAACGACGCCGACTCCACCGATGCCGGCGAGCCCGACACCATCACCCCGGACGTTCCGGGCGATGGCGGCTCCACCGCCGCCGGAACCGACCTAGAGTCCGGCTCCGACTCCGATGACGACGGCCACAACCCGCCGCCAGCAGGCGCCGGTCAGCCGATGTAAACAAGAACACGAGTTAAGACCACCCAGCATCTCGCTTTCTGCGAGGCTGGGTGGTTTTTCGTTGCGTGCAGTTTTCTTATGCTCAGGATCTCTAGCCAGCACAATTGGACGGCGCCGGTTTCCCGTCGAAGCGGTCAAAGAGGTACTTCAAGCCCACCGGGATGTTGATGTAGAGCGGTAAAGCGTGGTCGGCGCCTGCACCTGGAATTGTCGCGGTGCCGGGCGCGGCTATGAAGTCCACGGTTCCACCCATCTGGCAATATGCCCCGGCGGCTGCGCGGACCTGCTCGTGTGGAATGAGGTCATCATGTGGCGAGCTAGCGATCATCGCCGGGCCCTTCAGCGGGTGCTTGCCTTGGTTCTGCCGCAGCAAAGTTTCTTTGAAGATGGGCTTGCGCTCTACCAGCTCGGATAGCGATTCCCCGGTGCGAGTGAGCTGGCGGGTACTGCTAAAACCCCACATGAGGATGGAGTCACCCGTACAACTGGTGGCCGCCGAGCGCAAGAAGTCGATGCCGCGAGGATTGAATTCTTCTAGTACGGCGTCGCGGAACTGGGGGTCGCGCTCGGCAAAGCCATTGATGGCGTATCCCAGCACATGGACGATGGAGGAGCCGTCGATGGCCTTCATCACCTTTGGTAGGTCGGCCGGAGGGGCACCGGAGTAGGTACCGGCCACGTTCAGCTCGGGTGCATAAGAATCGGCGAATTCCGCTGCGGCAAGCGAGGCGCCGCCGCCCTGCGAGTAGCCCGCAAAGCCGATAGGGGCGTCCTTCGGAGCGTGGGCCAGCTCCAAGCCGGAGCGGGCGGCATCGAGCATGGCGTGTGCTTCCTCAATGTGATTGACATAGGTGTGGTGGCCTGGCATGCCCAGGCCGATGAGATCCGCGACTATCACTCGGGCGCCATGGTGGAGCGCACCCATGTAGAAGCCGTACTCGTAGTTCGCGTTGATGGTGGGGGAGCCGACCTTGCTCAGCCCTACCGAACCTAAGCCCATGCCCGCCCGCGATGGTGCACACTGGTCCCCGGCGCCGCGAGTGCCGGGCGCAAAGATGATTGTGGGCCGTTCGCCTTTCCCGCGCCACGGCGCCTTGGGCTCGTACAACGTTGCCGAGGCCTGAATCGGCCGACCATCATCCGTAGTGGTGTCATACGTGAATACCTGCCCGCGGCCGACGCCATCGAGCACGTGCGGCGAAGGTCGGGTCGAGGTCACCGCCGCCTGCGCTGTTGGTGGAACTAAGAGGGTACCGAGAATCAGTGAACAAACGGCTAAAAGCCTTATGCAAATCTTTTCCATATCCAAAACCTACCGGTCAGTAGGAACGGCGGAAGCGGAATTGTTAAAATATATGCTCATGGGACTTCAGTATCGTTCAAGAAAAAAGACCGGCAAGAATAGCTGGATTAACGTTTCTGGCTCCGGAGCCTCGATGTCTACCAAGGTAGGACCTGTAACGTTTAATTCCCGCGGCGGAATGTGGGTAAATCTGCCCGGCGGCTTCAATTTCCGCGGTCGGTGGCGTTAAACAGATCACACCCGCAAGATCGCGAACTGCGAATATAGCCGGCCGTTATTAACTCCCTAGATGGGTAGGTGGAAGAGGCCGGCGTCGTTTTGTTCGGCGAGGCCGTCGGCAAGCAGCGAAGCCAACGCCCGGGAGCGCTGTGCCGCATCGGGCCAGACCACATCAATCTCGGACTGGGGCACCGGCCCATCCGCCGCGCGCAGCACATCCAAAATCTTGCCGCGCACCTGCCGGTCCGTGCCCACGAATTTCTGCACGCGCTTTTTCGCCTGCGCCTGCTCCTGCGCGCTGGGCTCCGGCCGGCCAGCTAACTGCCACGCACAGCTTGCGCGCAGCGGGCACTGCTCGCAGGAGGGGTTCTTCGCCGTGCACACTAGCGCGCCCAACTCCATGAGCGCGGCCGAAAAGCGCGGCCCATTCTCGGCCGGCAAAAGCTCGGCTACGGCCGCCAACTCTCGCTTCGCGGGCTGCGGCGCCAGGAACCGGCCCTCTTCCGCCCGGGCATAAACCCGCCGCACATTGGTATCGACCACCGGCACATTTACCCCATAGTGAAAGCACGCCACAGCGCGCGCGGTGTAGTCCCCAATGCCTGGTAGGCGTAGCAATTCATCGACGTCCGCGGGAACTTCGCCGCTGCCAATTACCCCCGCACACTCCCACAGGCGCAGGGCACGGCGCGGGTAGCCCAGTTTGCCCCAAGCGCGCAGCACCTCCGCTCGGGTAGCCTGTGCGAAGTCCGCAGGGGTGGGCCAACGCCGCATCCATTCCTCCCACACGGGGGCCACGCGGGCGACGGGGGTTTGCTGGCTCATGACCTCACTGAGCAGCACGCCCCAGGCGCTGGTGCCAGGCCGGCGCCACGGCAGGTCGCGCTCATTGGCATCGAACCAGGAAAGAAGAACTTGCGTATCCATCGTGAGGGATAGTCTAAGGCATTAGAATGTGGCCTATGTCTTTACGTAATGTTGCCCACGAACCACAAGCCGTATGGGAGGCGCTCCAGGCCGGAAACCAGCGCGTTCTCGACGGCGAGACCGTCGACGTGCGCGAGATCTATAACCGCGAGGGTCTTACCCACGGCCAGGATCCCCGCGTGGTAGTCATTTCCTGTTCCGATTCCCGCGCCCCTATCGAGCACGTATTCAATATTGGCTTCGGCGATGCCTTTGTCATCCGCACCGCCGGCCACATTCTTGACGACGCCGTCCTAGCCTCCCTCGACTACGCCCTCGCCGCCCTCAAGCCAAACCTTTTGGTGGTCCTCGGCCATCAATCTTGCGGCGCGGTCGGTGCGGCTACCGGCTTCGTGGCCGGCGGCGAGCTGCCCACCGGCCTGCAGCGCCCCATTATTGAAAAAGTCGCTGCCTCCGCGCTGGTGGCAGGCCCTAAGGCCACGACTGACGACGTCGAGAGGGAACACACCCGCCAGACCGTCGCCCAACTAGTCGCCAACGTGCCCAACATCCGCCGCCTGCTCGACGAGGGCGCCTTGGGCGTCGTCGGCGCGCGCTACCTGCTGGAGGACTCCAGCGTGGAGACCCTGCAGACCCTTGGCGTGAAGTAGCGGCCTGACACGCGGCGCGGGCTTAGCGCACCGGCCCGCGCCCACCGCTTAAAATTGACAGTGTGACGCAGAAAAAGCCCCTACCAGAAGAGATCTACAAGCGCCGCCGCGTGGCTGCGCTCATCATCGTGCTCGTGTTGGCCGTGGTGCTGATCTGGGCGGCCGTGGCCGCCTTCGGGGGCAGCAGCGAGGAGCCGGCCGATACCGCCGCACCTGCCCCTACGTCCGCAGATGAGGAAACCTCCTCCTCTGCCGCCCCCGAATCCTCCGGGACCGTCTCGGAGACGAAGACGTCGGCCGAGGGGGCATCGGAAAGCAAGGCGGCCGAAAGCGAGCCGTCGAGCGCTGCGCCTGCAAGCTCCGAGGCAGCCAAGAAGACCTGCGAACTCGCGGATCTCGATGTCCGCACCTCCATGTTGAACTACTCCGTGCCGGAAGGCGAGCTGCCGAAGTTCTTCATGACCGTCACCAACCCCACGGCCGCGGACTGCAAAATCGACCTAGATAAGAATCTGCTGCGCTTCGAGGTCTACAAGATGGCCGATAACGAGCGCGTGTGGTCCGATACGGATTGCTATGCCTCCGTGCAGACCGGCTCGCAAACCTTCCCGGCCGGCAAGGACGTGAAATTCGAGGCCGAATGGTCCCGCCAGGCCTCCAAACCGGGCGAGTGCACCGACCGCCCCGCGGCCGAGCCCGGTGCCTACTTTGCCCACACCGTCATCGGCGATAACTCCTCCCCGCCGCAGGACTTCACCCTGCGCTAGGCGCTACCCTGACACCGCGGCGATGGCTTGCCCCAGCGTCGCCACTTGGCGCACCTGCATGCCTTCGACCGGCTCGATATCCCCGCGCGGGACGAGCGCGTGCTTGTAGCCCAGCCGCGCGGCCTCCATCAAGCGCCGTTCCACGTTCGGTACTGGGCGCAACTCGCCGGCCAGGCCCACCTCGCCGATGACTACCGTCTTGGCCGGCAGCGGCTGCTCGTGCAGCGAGGACCACGTGGCCAGCGCCACCGCCAAATCCGTCGCGGTTTCCGTAATCCGCATGCCACCCACCGTGGCGACATAAGCATCCTTGTCGTTGGTGCGCTGGCCGGCGCGCGCCTGCAGAACTGCGAGCACCATCGGCACGCGGTTGGAATCTAGCCCGGTCACCACGCGCCGCGGGTTCTTCGCCACCGGGTCCACCGTCAGCGCCTGCACCTCCGCGAGTATCGGCCGCACGCCGTCCATTGCGACCGTTACGGCCGAACCATCCGGCGTCGTGCCGCGGTGCGATAGAAACAGCCCGGAAGGGTCCGCGACTTCCCGAATGCCGCCGGCCGTCTGCTCGAAGCACCCCACCTCGTCGGTGGCGCCAAAGCGATTCTTGATGCCGCGCAGCATACGCAGGCTGGATTGGCGGTCGCCCTCGAAGTTCAAGACGACGTCGACAAGATGCTCCAACACGCGCGGGCCGGCCACGTTGCCGTCCTTGGTCACGTGGCCCACCAGCAGCACCGGAATGCCGGTGGATTTCGCCAGGGAGGTCAGCGCGGCCGTTACCGCGCGCGATTGCGCCACGCCGCCCGATACGCCCTCCACGCCCACGGCGTGCATGGTCTGCACCGAATCGACGATGATGAGGCTCGGCTTGAGCTTTTCCACGTGGCCAAAGACCGCATCCAAGTTGGACTCGGCCGCCAAGTACAGCGATTCCTGGAGCGCCCCGGTGCGCTCGGCGCGGGAGCGGACCTGGCCGGCCGATTCCTCGGCCGTCGCATAGAGCACGGTGCGGCCGAGCTGGGCCCACCGCGAGGCTACTTCCAGCAGCAGCGTGGATTTGCCCACGCCCGGCTCGCCGGCCATGAGCACCACTGAGCCGGGCACAATGCCGGTGCCTAGCACGCGGTCGAGCTCGCCGATGCCGGTGCGCACCGTCTTGGTCGCCTGCGCCCCAATCTTGGTAATCGGCTGCGCCGGGCTCGACGGCGCTACGCCCTTGCTTGCCGACGCCCCCGCTGTCCCAGGCCCCGCCACCACCGGGGCCCTTTCCTCCAACGTGCCCCAAGACCCGCAGTCGGGGCAGCGGCCGAGCCACTTCGGCGAGACGTAGCCGCATTCGGAACAGGTATGGATGGGGCGAGATTTCTTGGCCATGGCCTCTAGCCTAAAACACGCAAACGCCTCCGGCCCGAAACGGGCTGGAGGCGGGGCTTTGGGGCGGCGCGGCTTAGTTCTTTGGAGCCTCGGAGGAGTAGCCCTCGGAGGACTCGACGTCGCGGTCGAATTCGCCGGACTGCATCTGGGTGGCGGCAATGGTGGCGTCCACGTCGATGGAACCATTGGAGAACTCGAAGGTAACCGGGCGGTCGCCGGCGTAGCCAAAGTCATCGTTCTTCAGGGAGGTGGCGATGTACTGGACGGTCTCAGAATCCTGCTGGGTGGTCGCGTCCAGGTTCTTCTGGGAATCCGCGATGATGGACTGGTCGCGGTGCAGCGGCTGAGCCTTGTCCATCTCGACGCGCTGGCCGTCGACCTCTACGGACTCCAGGGAGATGACATCGGTGTCGTAGCCCTGGTTTACGGCGGTGAACTTCAAGGCAGCGGTGCCGTCCGGTTCTACCAAGATGGTGACATCGCGAACCGCAACCTTGTTGTCTTCCGTGCTTGCAGAAGCGCCATCGACCGCAGCCACCTTGTCAGCGGTCTGGGTGACGTGACCCGCCGAGCAAGAAGCCAGCGCCAGAGCGGAAACGGCGGTTACGGAAATAATGGCACCGCGGCGGGCGGCGGACTTCAGGGACTGCACGTTGAGCATCCTCCATCAATTGCGATCACAGGGCTTGTCAACGCTTTAGCCTAGTACCTTTGGCAATAAAGTACACAGTTAGTCCCAAACCGGGCGGGTAGACCATGGGGGTATACGGGGGTATCCGCAGGCGGGGCGGCCGCTCGTGATAAAATGGCGGCCTTAGTCAACCGGGATTAAACGGGAACACAAGGAGTGGCAATGGAGTATAAGGTCGGCGAGGTCGTCGTCTACCCGCACCACGGTGCGGCCGTCATCGAGGATATCGAGACCCGCGAGATGGGCGGCGAGACGCTGGAATACTTGGTGCTGCACATCAACCAGTCCGACCTAGTCGTCCGCGTGCCCATCAAGAACGCCGATAACGTCGGCGTGCGCGACGTCGTGGGCAAGGAAGGCCTGGAAAAGGTCTTTTCCGTGCTGCGTGACGAGGACGTCGAAGAGGCCGGCAACTGGTCCCGCCGTTATAAGGCTAACCAGGAGCGCCTCGCTTCCGGCGATATCAATAAGGTTGCCGAGGTTGTTCGCGACCTGTGGCGTCGCGACCAGGACCGCGGCCTTTCGGCCGGCGAGAAGCGCATGCTGGGCAAGGCCCGTACCATCCTGGTGGGCGAGCTCGCGCTGGCCAAGCCGGTCGACGAGAAGAAGGCCGACACCATGATGGAGGAGATCGATGCCACCATCGAGCGCCACCACGCGGCCGGATTGGTAGACGATAAGTCCATCACCACCGATATCGACAACGACATCGATCTCGATGACCTCTCCTTCGACGACGAAGACTAAACCGCGCGTTATCGCGCTCATCGCGGCCGCCGGCCAGGGCACCCGCCTTGGCGCCGAGGTGCCCAAGGCTTATGTCGAGCTGCGCGGGCGCACCCTCCTGGAGCGCTCCGTGCGCGCGCTGCTGGCCTCCGGCGTGGTCGATGAGGTCATCGTGCTGGTCAGCCCAGACATGGAGCCCGAGGCGGCCCGCATCATCGGCCGTATCGACACCGCAGACGCCAAAAACACCACCAACGCCGCACCCATCCGCCTCGTGCACGGTGGCAGCGAGCGCGCCGATTCCGTGTGGGCCGGCCTCCAGGCAATCCCCGACGACGACGCCGTGGTACTCATCCACGATGCGGCCCGGGCGCTGACTCCGCCGGCGATGGTGCGGGGCGTCGCCAAGCGTGTGCTCGAAGGCGCCCCCGCGGCCGTGCCAGTGGTTCCCGTGGCCGATACCATCAAGGAAGTCGCGGCCGACGCCGTGGTGAGCACTCCCGACCGCTCCCGCCTGCGCGCCGTGCAAACCCCGCAGGCCTTCCGCCTGTCTGCGCTGCGCCAAGCCAACCTCGATTATTGGGCCGAGCAGCCCGAATTCACCGCCACGGATGACGCCAGCCTCATGGAATGGCACGGCGAGCGCGTGGCAACCGTGCCGGGCGATACCCTGGCGTTCAAAATCACCACGCCCATCGATCTCACCCTGGCCCACGCCCTGACCGAGGAGACCCATGACTAACCCGATTATCCCGCGCGTTGGCATCGCCACCGACGCCCACCAGATCGAGGCCGGCAAGGACTGCTGGATCGCCGGCCTGCTCTTCGAGGGCGATGCTGGCTGCGAAGGCCACTCCGATGGCGACGTCGTAGCGCACGCGCTTGTCGACGCCCTCTTATCCGCCTCCCACCTCGGCGATCTCGGCTCCTTCGTGGGCGTCGGCCGGCCCGAATACGACGGCGTATCCGGAGCGAAGCTGCTGCGCGAATGCCGCGAACTGCTTGAATCCGAAGGCTTCATCATCGGCAACGCCGCCGCCCAGCTCATCGGCCAGACCCCCAAGATGGGCCCTCGCCGCGAGGAGGCCGAAGCGGTACTGAGCGAAATCCTTGGTGCCCCCGTGTCCGTCTCTGCCACGACGACGGACCATATGGGCTTTACCGGCCGTAAGGAGGGCCGCGCGGCGGTTGCCACGGCCGTCGTCTGGCGCGCCTAGCCCACCACACTAACCCCGCGCACGCGTCAATTAGACTGGGTGGCGTGAGTACTTTGCGCATTTATGACACAGCCACCCGCAGCCAACGCGATTTCGAGCCGATTCGCCCCGGCCACGCCTCCATTTACCTGTGCGGCGCCACCCCGCAGGCCCAGCCGCACATCGGGCACCTGCGCTCCGGCGTCGCCTTCGACATCCTGCGCCGCTGGCTGCTCGCCCAAGGCTATGACGTAGCCCTGGTGCGCAACGTCACCGATATCGATGACAAGATCCTCACCAAGGCGGCCGAGAATAATCGCCCCTGGTGGGAATGGGTGTCCACCTATGAGCGCGAGTTCACCAAGGCCTATAACACCCTGGGAGTCATCCCGCCTTCTGTCGAGCCGCGCGCGACCGGCTTTGTCACCCAGATGGTCGACTATATGCAGCGGCTTATCGACGCCGGCTTTGCCTACCCCGCCGACGGCTCCGTCTACTTCGACGTCGCCGCCTGGACCAAGGCCGAAGGCTCCGATTACGGTTCGCTGTCTGGCAACAAGGTAGAGGAAATGGAGCAGGGCGAAGGCGAGGATTCCGCCAAGCGCGGCGCCCAGGACTTTGCCTTGTGGAAGGCCGCGAAGCCGGGCGAGCCCAGCTGGCCCACCCCGTGGGGCGACGGCCGCCCTGGCTGGCACCTGGAGTGCTCGGCCATGTCCACCTATTACCTGGGCTCTAATTTCGATATCCACTGCGGCGGCCTGGACCTGCAGTTCCCGCACCACGAGAACGAGATCGCGCAGTCGCATGCGGCCGGCGATAAGTTCGCCAACTACTGGATGCACAACCACTGGGTGACGATGTCGGGCGAGAAGATGTCGAAGTCCCTGGGCAACGTGTTGTCCATCCCGAATATGCTGGAGCTGGTGCGCCCAGTGGAGCTGCGCTACTACCTGGGCTCGGCACATTATCGCTCCGTGCTGGAGTATTCCGAGGCCGCGCTGACCGAGGCCGCCGCAGGCTACCGCCGCATCGAGGACTTCCTCGCTCACTTCGATGACCTAGAGCTGGGCGAATGGACGCAGGGCTTTGCAGACGCGATGAATGATGACATCGCGGTGCCCAAGGCTTTGGCGGAAATCCACACCACCGTCCGCGCTGGCAATAAGGCGCTCGCGGCTGGCGATGAGGCCGAGGCACGCACGTTGGCTGGCCAGGTCCGCGCCATGGCGCATGTACTTGGCTTTGACCCGCTGGAGTGGGAAGATGGAGCGCAAGCTAGCGGGGCGGATGCCGCGCTGGATGCGCTGGTACAAGCTGAGCTGGAGCGGCGCACCCAGGCGCGCGCGGATAAGGACTTCGCTACTGCCGACGCCGTCCGTGACCGCCTCGCGGCCGCCGGCATCACCATCACCGATACCCCAGACGGCCCGACCTGGTCGCTGGCGCAGCGTTAAGCACTCCGAAAGGACATAAATTATGGCACGTACCCACGGCCGCGGTGGCGCGGGAATCCGCAAGACCAATAAGAAGGGCGCAACCAAGGGCTCCGGCGGCCAGCGCCGCAAGGGCTTGGCCGGTAAGGGCCCGACGCCCAAGGCAGAGGACCGCATCTACCACGCCAAGCACAAGGCGAAGCTGGAGCGCGACCGCCGCAATTCCGGCCGCCACCAGAAGGAGACCGCCGAGATGGTCGTGGGCCGCAACCCGGTCATCGAGTGCCTGCACGCTAAGGTGCCGGCCACCACGCTCTACATCGTGGCCGGTACCCGCAATGACAAGCGCTTGTCCGAGGCCGTGGCCATGTGCAATACCCGCAATATCCCCATCATCGAGGTGCAGCGCCACGAGATGGACCGCATGACCGGTAACGGCATGCACCAGGGCATCGGGCTGCAGATCCCGCCGTATAAGTACGCCGACGTCGACGAGCTCATCGCCCGTGCGGCCGAGAACGCACGCCCAGGCATGTTCGTCATCCTGGATAACATCACCGATCCGCGCAACCTCGGCGCGGTCATCCGCTCCGTGGCGGCCTTTGGCGGCGACGGCGTCATTATCCCCGAGCGCCGCTCCGCGTCCGTGACCGCGGTGGCGTGGCGTACCTCGGCCGGCACGGCGGCGCGCCTGCCGGTCGCCCGCGCGACGAATATCACCCGCACCGTGCAGCAATTCCAAAAGAGCGGCTACCAGGTTGTCGGCCTGGACGCCGGCGGCGAGCACACACTGGATACCTATAACGGCGCGACGGATCCCGTAGTCATCGTCATCGGTTCCGAAGGCAAGGGTATCTCCCGCCTCGTGCGCGAGAACTGCGACGTCATCATGTCCATCCCGATGACGGACTGGGTCGAGTCCCTCAATGCTTCCGTCGCGGCCGGTTCCGTGCTTTCCGAATTCGCACGCCAACGCCGCGCGGCCCAGTAACCCCCAGCGAGGTTTCTAGCCGCTTTCCGCCCAGGGTGGCAGCCACTTAATGGTTCCATTCACCCTGGCCAGGCGGCCGCGCAGCGGCGGGGCGTTGGGGTCATCGTCGTTGACGCCGTTGTGGTACGGACAGGCGATGGTGAGATTTTCGGGGTTGGTCTCACCGCCGTGGCGCCACGCTGTGAGGTGGTGGACTTGGCATTCATCGGCGGGGTAATTGCACTGCGGCCACGGGCAGGTGGGGTTTTCCGCGGCGGCCATGGTGCGCTGCTTTGGCGAGGCGAGCCGCTCGGTGCGGTACAGGTTCACCGGGCCTTTCACAGGGTGGATGAGAGTCACATAGCCGTGCGCGGTAAATGCGCGACGCACTAGGTCCGCGCCGGTCATCCGGGCTCCATTGGTGAGCTGCAGGGTGATGTCATCGCCCGCGGTGTCGACGACGCGGTCGAGCTCGTCCAAGCGCAGCACCACATTGGTGGTCACGGCCGTGGGGGAGGCCGCGGCGGTGCCTTGAAAAATCTTGCGCACCGAATCGAGTGGGGCGTCCTTATCGAGCGCGGCGTGCATATCCGCGATGTCCGCAGACTTGCCGGTAATCGTCATGGTCCACGGCCCATCGGCGCGGCGGTAGAGCTTGACACCGGGCTTGCGCTGCGGCGGGCCTTTAATCTCGCGCACGCGCTTGCGCCCCTGCTTGTCGACGTCCGACACGTCCCCCTTCATCCCACATAGCTCCCGCCGCAGCGCCCAGGCCTGGCGCTTACTCTTCAGCTTGGTGGCGTGGCGCTCGATGGCCAGCAGCGCGGTGAGGCTGTGCTCGTTGGTGCGGGCCGCTGCGATGGATTCGCGCTGGAGCCGGCGAAAGGCGGTGGGGCCGAAGTAGGTATCGGCGAGGGCAAGGAGGCGGGCGGCGGTGGTGTCGGGGCAGCCGGCGTCGATAAGCGCGCGTTGAGTCAGGCCGTGGCAGTCGGCGAGAATGTCCATGCCGGCGGCTAGGCCTGTTAAGAATTTCTGTAGCGCGTTCACGGCTCCACACGTTAAGTGCGGGTGCACGCCGGCGCGCGGTGCGTTGGGTGCGGGTGTGGATAACTAGGCCTCGGCGTCATCGAGGCCGAAGAATTCGCGGACTTTATCCACAGCGCGGAAGGAATCCGTATTTGGACCTATGCGTGGGTCGGTTTTCATGCTAGAGGGAATCACGTGGCCGAGGCCCTCCATGGTCCACAGCCCGACGGGAAAATCGCCGTCGTATGCGGTAGCGGTGACATCCGCGGTGGGGTGGTAGTCGCGGGGTGGCTGGCAGCCATTGGCCAGCGCGAAGTGCTCGGCGGTGGCCGGTGCGGAAAGCACACGGCCGCGGGTGCGCTCGGCATCCAGCCCGGCGATGCCGCCCTCATACGGCGCGTATGGATCGGCGGTGCCGTGGAAAAACAGCAGCGGCGTGGGCCGGTAGCCTGCCGGGTTGCTGGGCGCGTGGTTCTCGCCCTCGCCCAGGGTGGAGGCGAAGATGCAGGCGCGGTTGAGGTTGAAGGGGGCGTCGAAAAGCAGGCGAAGCACCATCTGCCCGCCGTTGGAGTAGCCGCAGGCAAAAGTGCGGTCGGTGCCGAATTCGCGCCGCATCTCCTCGACGAGGAAGGCGGCGAAGGCAACGTCATCCACGTTCTCCGCGCGGGCGGTGACGGGCAGGATGCTGCGGCAATCGTTGAAATGGCGGTCGACGCCGTCGGGGTAGACAAGGACGGTATTGGTGGCGTCGGCAAGCTCGTCGAAGGTGCCGTTAGTAAAACGGCGCATCACGCTGCCGGACTGCAGCGAGCCGTGGAAGAAGAGCAAGAGGTCCGGGCGCGGGCCGGGGTTATCTGGCGCGATGACGAGGAAGCGGCGGGTGCGGCCATCCACATCCGCGGTGCGGCGGTGTACGTGCATAGCCGCCCAGTCTAGTCGGCGTGGTGCTCCTCGGCGGTGCTGTGGCAGTCGGCGTGGAAGCGCCTAGCGGCGACCTCGTCGCGCACCGCCTTTTTATTGCGCTGCCAGCCAATGAGGCGGCACACCAGGTAAATGACAAAAGAAATGGTGGTAACAAAGACCGAGACCGGAAGGCCGGGCGCGAGCGACAAGACAAACCCGCCCACGGCCGAGACCTCGGCGAAGATGGTAGCCCACATGACCGCGCGCAGGGGCGAGGAAGTAATCTGCACGGCCGCCGCACCCGGGGTAATGAGCAGCGCCATGACGAGCAGCGAGCCGACGATTTGCACCGACTGCGCGGCCGCCAAGCCTACGAGTACAGCGAAGGCGACGGAAATGAAGCGGGTGGGTACGCCGGCGGCCTGGGCCATGACTGGGTCGGCCGAGGCGAAGAGCATGGGCCGCCACAGGATAGCTACGGCGGCGAGGATGACCACGGTGGTTGCGGCCAAAAGCCATACCGAGGCCGAAGAGACGCCGACGATCTGGCCGGTCAGCAGCGTCATCGCGGTATTCGCGTTGCCGGGATAGAGGTGCAAAAACAGGACCGAGAGGCCCAAGCCAAAGCTCATGACCACGCCGATGGCGCTGTCTTGCTGGCCCTTAAAGCCCAGGACGGCGAGGATGATGGCGGCCACGATGGCGCCGGCCACGGCGCCAAAGCCGAGGTTGAGGCCGAAGAGCAGCGCGGCCGAGGCGCCCATGAGCGCGAGCTCGGAGGTGGCGTGGACGGAAAAAGACATCTGGCGCAGCACGATGAGCGAGGTCATCACACCAGATAGGATGCCCAGCAGTGCGGAGGCGATGAGCGAGGATTGCACAAAATCCACGCTGAGAAGGTACTGGGTGTCTTCCATAAAGCTAGACAACGATGAGCCTCCCATCGACGTTTAAGACGTTGACCTTGGAACCGTAGAGCTCGGAAAGGACATCGGAGCGCATGACCTCATCCACCGTGCCGAAGGTATGGCCGCCAGGGGCGAGGTAGAGCACCTTATCGGTCACCCCGAGCACCGGGTTGATTCCGTGGGTGACAAACATGATGGAGGTGCCGCGCTCGCGGCGCAGCGCATCCAGCTTGTCCACGGTGGCCTGCTGGCGCGCCGGGTCGAGCGAGAGCAGCGGCTCATCGGCAAGGATGAGCTCGGGCTCGTTGGCCAGCGCTTGGGCTTGGCGGATGAGCTGCTGCTGGCCGCCGGAAAGCTGGCCGACGCGGCGGTCGCGCAGGCCGGTAGCACCGACTTCGGCCAGGAGCTCGTCGACGCGGTGGCGGGGCGGGCGGCGGCGTCGGAAAGCGCCGTGGGCGAGCGAGAGCGAGACTAAGTCGCGGGCGCGCAGGGGCAGGTCGGCCGGGAACATGCGTTGCTGCGGGATGAAGCCGACGCGGCAGTTAACGTCGACGCTGCCGGCCGTGAGCTTGCGGGTGCCCAAGATGGTGCCGAGCAGGGTGGATTTGCCCACGCCATTGGGGCCCAAAACGGCGATAAACTCGCCGCGGTCAACGGCGAGGTTAAGGCTGGACCACAGCGGGGCAACCGCTGCGTCATGGAAGTGGATGAGCACTAGAGCTTCCCCAGGGAATCGGTGACCTCGTCATAGTAGGTCCAGAATTCTTTGCCATCCGGCGGGGTTTCGCCGATTTCGACGATAGAGACGTCCGCATCCTCCGCGGCGGACTTGATGCGGCCGGCGGTATCGGTTTCGGTCTGTGGGTTAAAGATAAGCAGGTCTACCTTGTCCTCTTTAATCGCCTTGGTGAAGGCGGCGAGGTCGGCCGCGGTGGGCTCGCCCTCAGAAATGGTGGCCTTGCGGTAGCCCTCTGGGGTGACGTCCTTGCCGGAGGTGTACTTCATGATGTAGTCCGCAATCGGCTCGGTCTGTGCGTAGGAGAGATCGCCCGGCAGTTCCTTGAGCTTGTCGCGCAGGCGGTCGACGTGGGAATCCACGCGCTCGGTGCTGGCGTTGGCATCGGTATTGAGCTCGTTGATCTGGTCAGCGATATTTCCTGCGACCTCGTCGAGCGCGGCCGGGTCGTACCAAATGTGCTCGTTGCCCTCGATGTTGGTGACCTTCTCCGGGTCCTTCTTGGCGGTGGCCTTGGCGGCGTCGATGGTCATGACATTGGGGTCATCGGCCAGCTTGCCGTGATCGGTCAGCGGCAGGGCGGAGACGATATTGTCCTGGTCGGAGACGGCCTGGTAAATCCAAGAATCATAGCCGCCGCCGTTAACCACGAGCAGGTCCGCGTCCTCGGCCTTGGCGATATCGGCCGCGGAAGGCTCGAAGTGGTGCGGGTCAACGCCGTTGCCCTCAACGATGGGCTTGACCTCGATGTCCACGCCGGAGGCGGTATCGGCCACGGCTTCGGCGACGTCGGCCCAGATGGAGGTGGACGCAACGATGGAGATCTTCTTCTGGGCGCCCGGCTCGGCGGCCGAGTCCTCGGTGTCGGAGGAGCAGGCGGTGGCGGTCAGCAGGAGGCCACCGGCCGCGAGGAGGGCGGCGGATCCGCGAAGTGAGGTATGCATAGCTTCCAGTGTGCGTTTGATGGGAACCATTGTCAATTGAATATGTATTGAAAATACGGCCGCGGGGTATGCTTGCGGTCATGGTGAAACGCAGCCCCACCCGCAAAACGCTGGCCTCGCTGGCCGCCGAGCTGGGTGTTTCGCGCACGACGGTCTCTAATGCCTATAGCCGGCCGGATCAGCTTTCGGCCGCAACGCGCGAGCGCATCCTGGCGGCGGCGAAGGCGCGGGGATATCCCGGGCCGGACCCTACGGCCCGCAGCCTGCGCACTCGCCGCGCGGGCTCGGTGGGCGTGCTGCTGACCGAGCACCTGTCCTATGCCTTCGAGGACATGGCCTCGGTGGATTTCCTGGCTGGCATGGCAGAAGCCTCGGCCGGCGCGCAGACTACGCTCACCCTCATCCCGGCCGGTCCGGAGGGCGAGGCGGAGGCGGCCAGCCTGGTGGGCTCGGCCGCGGTGGATGGCTTTGTGGTCTACTCCGTCGCGGCCGGGGATGCCTACCTGGAGGCGGCGCGCGGCCGCGGGCTGCCGGTGGTGGTCTGCGATCAGCCGACGGATTCGGGCCTGCCGTTCGTGGGCATCGATGACCGCGCGGCGATTGCCCCGGCCGCCCGCGCGCTGGTGGAGGCCGGCCACCGCAAGATCGGCGTGCTGGCGATTCGCCTCAAGCGCGAGCGCCACGATGGCCCCATTTCGTGGGGTGAGCTACAGGGCGCCGATATGCACGTGCAGCGCGCCCGGGTCATGGGTGCCATGGACGTCTTTGCGCAGGCGGGCATCGCGCCCGAGACCGTGCCCGTGGTTACCCAGCACATCAACGATGCGCAGACTACGCGGGCGGCCGCGCAGTTGCTTCTCGACGCCCACCCTGACCTCACCGCCGTCCTGTGCACCACCGACTCGATGGCGCTGGGCGTGATGACCTATGCGCGCGAGCGGGGCATTGACATTCCCGGTGAGCTGTCCGTTACCGGCTTCGACGGCATTGATGCGGCGCAGCGCCTTGGCTTGACGACGATCGTCCAGCCCAATAAGGCCAAGGGCGCGGCCGCCGGCCACATGCTCGCCAAGCTTATCGCCGGCGCGGAGGGCTCGGACGCGAGCGAAGCCGCGATGCTACGGCGCGTGCTGCAGACCAGCTTCGCGGCCGGGCGGACGGTGGCTCCGCCGCGCTAGGTGCCGCTTCGCTAGGCAGCGGCGCGTTAGGCAGCGCCGCCGTTGTCGGGGCGGCCGACATGGGCCGCGCGGGCGGCGGCGAGCTCGGTGAGGAAGTGGGCGACGGCGTCGACGTCGGCAAGCTGCACTACGGCCGACGTATCGCCCTCGCCGACCTTGACGCCAACGTCTGGCGGCTGGTGCAGGGCGCGGAAACCGTCCTCATCGGTGACGTCATCGCCCAAGAAGACCATGGCGGTGGCTCCGGTGCGCTCGCGCAGGTTCTCAATCCACGTGCCCTTGGTGGCCTGGGTGGCGGAGAACTCCACCACGGACTTGCCGGCCGTGCGGGGGAAGCCGCCCGGATCGAGCGCGAGGGCGGCTTCATAGGCTTGGGCGGCAGCTTCTGGATCGGAATCCTCGAGCGCGCGCAGGTGCAATACGCGCTGGAAGGGTTTGACCTCGATATCCGCGCCGGGGAAGCGCTCCATGATCGCGCGGATCTCGGCTTCCTTGGTGGCGAGGTGCTCGCGCATCGCGGGGGTCAGTTCCGTGTCCTCCCACGAGGACTCGGCGCCGTGGGAGCCGCCGAAGAGAACGGGCTCGCGCAGAGGGCACACGCGCTTGAGGCCTTCGAGGTGGCGGCCGGAGAGCACGGCCGCGGTGGTGTCCGCCAGGTGGGCCAGTTTATCCAGGGCGCGCAGTGATTCCTGGTTCATTTCGACCTCATAGATGGCCGTGGCGAAGGGGGAGAGCGTGCCGTCGAAATCCGAGACCACCGCGAGGTGCTCGGCGGCGGCAAGGGCCTTGATGGCAGTTGAAAGCGTCATGGCCTCCAGCCTACGCAATTAACCGCCCAGGGAAACCAACTTGATAGACGGCGAGTCCACCTCATCGGTGACCAGTTCCAAGACGAGCTGGTTATTGGAATTGACGGTGTAGTGAAAATCGTGGTCCGCGGAAATCAGGTTGCGCAGCAGGTTATCGGCCCACACGGACGCGCCGTGGCAATCTTCGGCGGTCTCGTCAAACTCCACCTCATCGAAGTGGAGGCGGTTGCCCTCGCGGATGTTTTGGCGCTCATCATCGGCGGAATAGGTCACCTTGCCCACCATTTGGGCGCACCCGGTGGTGCCCACCATCGTGGATTGGCCAAAACTCAACGTGGGTGCCTGCGGGATGGATTCCGGGATGGTGGAGGCGGCATCCGGGGTGGTGTTGATGGAGACTACCTGCCACTGCTTATCCAAGATCTGCTCATCGCCAGGGGCTTGGGGCTCCTCGTCGCCGGAGCCGCAGCCGGCCAGTAATGCGGCGGCGCAGGTCGCGGCAATGGGCACTGCGGCCAGGCGGGGAAAGCGAGACATCATGCGCCCGCCCCCTGTTCTTCTGCTTGGCGCAGGCAGCCCAGGAAGGACTGGGACCATAGCTGCACGTCGTGCTCGGTGACCTGCTGGTGCATGGTGAGCATGCGCTGGGTCATGGTGGAGGGGGCGTCGTCAAGCGCCTTGAGCGCATTGAGCAAGGCGGCCTTGACGGACTCGATATCGAAGGGATTGCACAGGTAGGCCTGGTTGAGCTCATCGGCCGCGCCGGCGAACTCGGAGAGCACCAGCGCGCCCGAGCCATCGTCGTGGCAGGCCACGTATTCCTTGGCTACCAGGTTCATGCCGTCCTTGAAGGGGGTCACCAGCATGACATCGGCCATGCGGTAGTAGCAGCGCAGGAGACTCTTGGCCACGCCGCGGTGCTGGTAGTGCACCACCGGGTGACCTACGCGGGCGAAGCGCCCGTTGATGCGGCCAACGGCTTCTTCCACCTTGGAGCGGGTGGCCTTGTAATGGTCGAGGCGCTCGCGCGACGGCGTTGCGAGCTGCACCAGCGTCACCTCCTCCGGGTCGAGCGCGCCGGTGTCCAGCAGTTCCTCGAAGGCGGTCAGCCGCTGCAGGATGCCCTTGGTGTAATCGAGGCGATCCACGCCCAAAATAATGCGCTGGGGCGAGCCTAACTCTTCGCGCAGCTTGGCGACGTCCCCCTTCTCCTCCCCAGTGAATGCGGCAAAGTCCTTCGCGGCGATGGAAATGGGGAAGGCGCCCACGCCGATGGTGCGCCCCTGCGGCAGGCGAATATGCGCGGTGACCTCGCGGGTGCTGGCCTCGCCTTGTACGTCGAGGCCCTGGCGGCGGGCAAGCTCCAAGAAGTTGCGGGCATTGGCCTCCAGGTGGAAGCCGATGAGATCCGCGCCAAGCAGCCCGCGCACGAGCTCCTCGCGCCAGGGCAGCTGGCGGAAGAGATCGGCGGAAGGGAAGGGGATGTGCAGGAAAAATCCGATGGTGAGATCCGGGCGCTTCTGGCGCAGGATGCCAGGCAAAAGCTGCAGCTGGTAGTCCTGTACCCACACGGTGGCGCCTTCGGCGGCGACCTCGGCTACCTCGTCTGCAAAACGCAGGTTGACCTCGCGATAGGCGTGCCACCAATCGCGGTCATAGGTAGGGGTGACGATGAGATCGTGGTAGAGCGGCCACAAGGTGGCATTAGAAAAACCCTCATAAAAGCCCTCGAAATCGGACTCGGTGAGCTTGACTGGGTGCAGCAGCACGCCGGTATCGGTGCGGAAGGGCTCTGGCGCGGCATCGGCCACACCGGGCCAGCCCACCCAGCATCCCTGGTGTGATTCGAGGACTGGAGACAATGCGGTGACCAGACCGCCCGGCGAGGGCGTCCAGGTATGGCTGCCATCGGGCCGGGTTTCCAGATCTACCGGCAGGCGGTTGGCCACCACCACGAAGTCATTGCCACGCTCACTCATGGTGCAAGAATAACTTAAGACTTCTTAGTGGACTTCTTCGTTGCCTTCTTGGAGGCCTTCTTCGTCGCCTTTTTGGTGGCCTTCTTTGTAGCCTTCTTGGTCGACTTCTTCGTCGATTTCTTGGTGGACTTCTTAGTCGACTTCTTCGTGGACTTTTTGCTGGATTTCTTGGTCGACTTCTTGGGAGCGGCATCGGCTTGCTCCGCCAGCACCTTCTTGTGCACCAGGCCCTTTGGCTCCACGCCCAGCATGGACATCAGGGTCACGCCGTCGAGGAAGTCCTGCGCATAGGTGGCCACGATGCGGCGGGCTGCGCGGGAGGTCTCCTCCTCAAGGGCGTGATTCTGGTCAGCCTGTGGGTGGGTGTCTTGGACCTTGGGTGGCACGACGTGTCCTCCTGAACGTTGTGGAAACTACTTAAGCGCTTGCAAGAAAAGCTATCAGAGCAAATATTGTACGCTACCGGCGGCGTTTAGGGCCGCTCGGGTCCGGATTCGGTGCCCGGTTGCTCCGGTTTCTGGGCACGAAAGGTTTCGGTGCCGGGCACGGTATAGGTGGTCTTCTCGCGCTGCTGCGGCTGCGCCGGCCACTGGGAATCTTCCGGCCACAGGTCCGCGGCCGAGCGGGTATGCGGCGCATGGTTTTGGGCCTCGTGGCGCGGGTGCTGCTGCGGCGGCTTCGGCCCGAGCTTGGGTGGTAACTCCGGGCGATTGACGCGCGGGGCAAACGGGGACATCGGCACGCGCGGGATGCGCGGGGCCTTGCGGGCCAAGTGCGTGGCCTTATGGAAGGAGAAGCGGCCGATGCGCTTGAAGGTGGTGTACGGGCGGAAGTACTGCGGGCGGCGCAGGCGGCGAGCCACACGCTCGCCCAGTACTACGCCGGCGGCCAGGGCGCCGGAGATGGCCAGCGCCATCGCCATATTGGTAAAGCCGGTAATCATCTGCTCATTGAGAGAGGCGTACATGCCGCGGTAGAGCATGAGGCCGGGCAGCATCGGCGTATAGCCCACGATCATGGTGATAAGCGGCGGAATTCCCCAGCGGCGCGACATCAAACCGCCGGCGAGGCCAACGACCACCGCGGAAAGACCAGAGGCAATCACCGGGCCGACGCCGAAGGGCACCACCACGAAGTAATAGAAAATCATGCCGGCTGCGGCCGTAAGGCCAGACATGGTGATCTCAATCCAGGCTGCGCCGCAGGCCAGCGCAAAGGCAGCAGAACCCGTGCCGCCGAGCAGCACTAGCAGTGGAATTTCGTGGTAGACCGGTGGGGCCAGCGTGGCCAGCGGCGGCAGGTTAAAGCCCAGCGAATCGGCCAGCTGGATGCCCACACCGACGCCGGCGATGATGGCGCCGGTAGATAGCAGCGCCTCAAAGAAGCGGGCGGAGGAGGTAACGGGGGCGCGCGTGATGCCGTCGACAAGCGATTGCACCAACGTCAGCCCCGCCACCAGCACGATGATGCCGGAGGCAATGATCTGCGTGGGCGAGAAATTAATGCCGAAGGAGGCTGCGACGTTGTACAAAATGGCGGCCGGGAAGACGGCGAAAAAGCCGCCGACCGCATTCTGATAAAAGGGCGGCAGGCGGTAATTGGCCAACCAGGCGTTCAAGCCCATGATGAACGCGGAGACCACAAACGCCACCACGCCGACGAGCAGGTCGCCGCCAAGCATCATGGAAATCAGGCCACCCATCGCGCCCCAGCCGAGCATGACCGTGGACGGCTTATAAGGCGCTGGCATGCGGTCGATCTCGTCTAGGCGCTGCTCCGCCATGGCCGGCGGCATCTGGCCGGAGTGGATGGAGCGAATGAGCTTATCGACGGCCGCGAGCTTGGAGAAATCCACGCCAATGCTCGGCACCACGCGGAATACATGCAGGTTTTGGCGCTGCTCGCCGGTGCCGATGGTGGTGTGGATGGTGATGGTATTCATCAAGATATCCACGTGGCAGTAGTGCAAGCCATACGACGACGCTGCCAGGTGCACCTGGGCGCGCGCATCCGAGTTGGCGGTGCCGGCTCCGATGAGGATTTCACCAATGCGAGCGGCGATCTCCATAACGCCGGTGACTTGGGCGGCGTCATGGAGATTGACCGGAGCGAGTGGGGATGGCGGCGGTGCGGCTTTAGCCGCGTCGATGATGGCTACCTGGCCCGAGGAAGCGCGCAGGCGCTCCCGCATAGCGGACAAAAATGACACGGAAATAACCCTCGAAAAGCGCTGGGAATGTGGGATTGATTCTGCCTGAACTTTAGCCCCTGCACCCTGTCAATGCATAGATGGGGGACCGGCTTTCCCCTCGGCGGCGGTGCTCGGGTACTATGCAACGAGCGGGATTTCTCCCGCGGTGCTGGAGTGGCGCAATTGGTAGCGCAACGCACTTGTAATGCGTAGGTTGCGAGTTCAAGTCTCGTCTCCAGCTCAAAAGGAGGCTGGGCCCCGGTGTGGGCCTAGCCTTCGGTGGTTTTTGAGGGGGCGTCGATAAGGCCTAAACGACAGGATGTGTTGTTTTGCGGCGTGTCGGGCTAAACGACATTTTGTGTTGGTGGGGTTTAGCGCATGCGGCCTTTGCGTATTCCCATAGAGTGGTTGTAGGCAGTGTCGATGGCACTGTCGTAGGTTGCTGGTCGGCCGTCTTCGTGGCCGCTGGTGGCTTGTTTTTCCTGGTTGGCTAGGGTTTGTGCTTTGGCGAGTGCGTCCTGGCCCCAGTTTTGCTGCCTGGCGATCTCTACAGGATCGTCAGGCAGCTGCGTATGTAGATGCAGCCACCAGTCGCAGGCGATGCGCTGTTGTTCGTCGCGCAGTCCGCGGTGGGTGTGCAGGAGTTGCTTAATTTGTGAGTTCACCCCGCCTTCTAGCTTGTTGGTCGTGCGTTCCAACCGTTGGCCTTCTTTAGCTTCGGCGAGGTAGGCAAAGAGGTGTCCTTGTTGGCTCATCTTCTTTAGCTGCAGGTAAATCCCGCGATGGGTGTAGTGGGTGTACCACCATTTTTTGTTCCGGCGCTTGGACTTAGGAATCTGGTCGAAGGGGACGTCTTTGACGTAGGTACGGGCTTTGAGCTGAGTGCTAAATACGGTGCCGAACTGCTGTAGTTTTACGGTCCATTCGGCTGCCTTATCTAGGTTGTCAACGGCGAGTAGTTCAAAGGAAAGCCGTCGTAGTGCTTTGCCCATCGGCGAGGTGGGATAAAGGCCGGTGGCACGTTGGATATTGCGCTTGACGTGGACAATGCAGCGTTGAACCGGGGTATCAGGCCACAGGTGGTGTAGTGCTTTAAGCCCTCCGGAATCCCCATCGCAGGTAACCAATTGTGGTGGGGCTAGCGGGTCGAGTGGGCGCATATACGACCAGGAGGATTCTTTCGTGCACCAGAACCAATTGATGACATGGGTGGAGTCGGCAGCTACAACAAGGCATTTGGTGTTGAAGTAGGTGCCGTCGATGAAGATTTGATCGTAGATTCGCTGCTTATCAACGCTTCGGGGTGGTTGGATAAGCCAGAACGGTGTGAAGCGTCGTTGCAAAGTTCGCGTTGAAACACCGCAGGTTTTAGCTGTTTCTTCCAGGCTGTTGCTGGAGGTGAGCCAGGAAATGAAAAGGCGGAACCATTTGGCTTGCACGGCGTCGTTATTCACGCGGGTGAAGGTGGCCTTGCAGGTGCGGCATCGCCATCGTTGGTGCCCAGCACTCGTTTTTCCGTGTTTCGTGCATGTCCCGCCGCAGACGGGGCATCGAGGATGATTTTTACTCATCCCCTCATCGTGGCCCTAGGTGCCTAGCACACCGGCATGCCTTTGGCGGTATTTCATGGTCGAAGCTGGAATATCCCTCTGGATAAGTGAAATATTCCTAATATCAGCACGCCAGACCGGCTAACCACGTAACCTCACCAACACATCCTGTCGTTTAGGCCGTCGATAAGTCGAAAAAGCCGGTCGACCATGCGCTGGCGGTTAGCGGGGGATAGCTTGCGCTGGTTGAGGTGATCGTGCACCCACAGGCCGGTACTAAGAAGCATGATCAGCAGATTATCCTCGTCCGTCTCGGCGGCGGAAGGATCGACCATCCAGCGCGCATCCACCTCGGCCCACTGGGCGGAAAAATCCGGGTGGGTCTGGGAATGAACGCACATCAAAAGCTTGATGAGCGGATCATTTTTGCCCATTGACAATACGAGCGCACGGGAGCGCTCGGCCCAGCTGAGCTCGCTTGCCGGGTGGCCGCCGGCCAGCTTCTCGAGTTCTGCTTCCCAGCGTGCGGCGCAAAATCCATGGCAGTCTACGAGCAGATCATGGCGGGTAGGGAAGTGATAAATGAGTCCGGACTTGGACATGCCCGTCGCCTGCGCCAGGGAGTCGTAGGTCAAGCCAGAGACGTCCTCGGCGGCGATGATGTCGAGCGCAGCTTCAAGGGCTGCGGTCTTTTTGTTGAGTCGCGGCATAGGGATCTCCTGATTTGGGGTTATCGCGGAAACACCAGGCGGTTATCGCGGCTAGGAGCAAGGCGAAGCAAGCTAGGCCGCCGATGGTGGAAAGATATCCGGCATTGTAGGCGCTCGCGGCGGCCGCGTGGGAAGCGGGGTGATACAGCGCGTCGGTACCCAGTTCCGCAAGGTGGGGCGGCAATTCGCGGGCCATGAGGAGAGGGACGAGGGTGCCGGTCAGTGCAATGGAGATCAGGGTGCCGAATTCATAGGAGACCGCCTCTACGCCAGAGGCCATGCCGGTGCGATGAAGGGGAGCGGCATTGATGATGGCAGTCGAGGACACGGACATGGCCAGGCCCGCGCCGAGGCCGGTGAGCACTAGGGCGGAGACGAGTAGGGGAAGCGTTTCACCCCGGCTCACCACCACCAGGGCCATGCCTGCGGCCATGAGCAAGAATCCGCCGCTAATGAGTGGGAGGAACCCCACGCGGTGCAAGGTGGCACCACCCAGGATGGAGGTAGGGATGGCAGACAGTGCCATGGCGGAGATGATGAGGCCGGCGTGGAAGGGCGAGAGGGCGTCGACAAGCTGGAGCTTTTGGGTACTCAGCAGCTCCAGGCCGGCGAGGCCGAACATGGCACCCCCGGCCGTTAGGGCCCCGCCGCTGAAGATACGGGAGCCAAAGATGTCGAAGGTCAGCAGGGGATCTGACAAGCGAGCCTGGCGGCGGCCGAAGGCGAGCGCGCCGCAGATGAAGACGATGCCTGCGGCGGCGCTCACCGGCCAATTATGTGCCAGGGATTTAATGGCCAGCACTAGGCTGGCGAGAGTGATAAGGGAATACAGGGACGAAGGGAAGTCCCAGTGTTTTAGGGGGTTCGGAGCGTTTGGTGGGGCAAGGAGCAAGGTCAGCGCAATGGCCACGACCACAACCGGGACATTGAGCAAAAAGACCGAGCCCCACCAGAAATGCTCCAAAAAGAAGCCGCCCACGGTGGGGCCAGCCGCCGCGCCGATGACGGCGACAGAACCCCAGATGCCAATGGCCGTGTTGCGCTCCACCTCATCGGGAAAGGTCAGGCGAATGAGCGCTAGGCTCGACGGCATCATGATGGCGGCGCCGCAGCCCAGGAAGGCGCGGCCTACAACCAGCGTCCAGGCGCTGGGGGAATACGCGGCGAGCAGGGAAGCGCCGCCGAAGACGGCCAAGCCGATGAGGAACATCCGCCGGTGGCCGGTGCGATCGCCCAGCGTGCCGGCGCCAAGAAGGAGGCCGGAGAGCACCAACGCGTAGGCGTTGATAATCCAGAGTTGCTGGGTATCGGTGGTGTGCAATTGCTGCGATAGCTGCGGCAATGCGGTGTAGAGGATGGAATTATCCAGCCCAACCATGAGTAACCCCAGAGAGATGACGGCGCAGAAAGACCACCGCTGGGCGGCCGTGGAGGCCGCAGCGGCGTGGTCTTGTGCGCGGGGCGGGTGGATACTCATAGCGCAGTAAACAGTACCGAACGGTCGTTACAGTTTGCAGCCGAAGATAGGTTAGTATTGCCTTCCTCACAGCTAGGTGCAGTGTGTGAGTGTATAGGAGATGAGTGGACTTTCCTGCGGTCTAAGTAGCACAGTGGTATTAACACCAATTAAGAGTTAAGGATGATTTTTAATGGCACGTAACTATGCAGAACAGCTAGTTGACACCCTGGAAAAGCAGGGTGTCGAGCGCATTTATGGCCTCGTCGGTGACTCCCTGAACCCGATCGTGGATGCCGTTCGTCGCTCCTCCATCGAGTGGATTCACGTCCGCAACGAGGAAGCAGCAGCCTTCGCTGCCGAGGCAGACTCCCTGACCACCGGCAAGCTGGCTGTATGTGCTGCATCCTGCGGCCCGGGCAATACCCACCTGATTCAGGGCCTGTACGACGCCCACCGCAACGGCGCCAAGGTGCTGGCACTGGCTTCCCACATCCCATCTCGCCAGATCGGCTCCAAGTTCTTCCAGGAGACCCACCCAGAGGCAATCTTCCAGGAGTGCTCTGGCTACTGCGAGATGGTCAACTCCGCTGAGCAGGGCGGCGTTGTCCTGCACCACGCCATCCAGTCCAGCATGGCCGGCAATGGCGTATCCGTCCTCGTTATCCCGGGTGACGTTTCCATGCAGGACGCTGAGGATGACTCCTTCGTCGAGTCCAAGATCTCTGCTGGCCGCCCGGTCGTCTTCCCGGATCCGGCCGAGGCTGCTGCCCTGACCCAGGCCATCAACGAGGCTAAGTCCGTCACCCTCTTCGTTGGCGCCGGCGTCAAGGATGCCCGCGAGCAGGTGCTCAAGCTGGCCGAGAAGATCAAGGCTCCCATCGGCCACGCCCTGGGTGGCAAGATGTACATCCAGTACGAGAACCCGTTCGACGTAGGCATGAACGGCCTGCTGGGCTACGGTGCGGCACACGAGGCCACCCACGAGGCTGACCTGCTCATCCTGCTGGGTACCGACTTCCCGTACAACGACTTCCTGCCGGATGCCAACGTGGCACAGGTGGACATCAACGGCTCCCACATCGGCCGCCGCACCAAGATTTCCTACCCGGTCACCGGTGACGTAGCCGCCACCATCGAGAACATCTTGCCGCACGTGGATGAGAAGAAGGACCGCTCCTTCCTGGATAAGATGCTCAAGAAGCACTACGGCAAGCTGGAGCACGTCGTTGAGGCTTATACCTCCAACGTGGACAAGCACACCCCGATCCACCCGGAGTACGTTGCTGACCTCATTGACAAGAATGCCGATGAGGATGCCATCTTCACCGTCGATACCGGCATGTGCAACGTATGGGGCGCTCGCTACATCACCGCCAACGGCAAGCGCGAGCAGATCGGCTCCTTCCGCCACGGCACCATGGCCAACGCCCTGCCGCAGGCACTGGGTGCACAGGCCGCTAACCCGGGCCGCCAGGTCATCACCTTCTCCGGTGACGGCGGACTGTCCATGCTGATGGGTGAGCTGCTCACCGTGAAGCTGCACAACCTGCCTATCAAGATGTTCGTGTTCAACAACTCTTCCCTGGGCATGGTCAAGCTGGAGATGCTGGTGCAGGGTCTGCCGGAGCACGAGACCGACCACGGTTCCGTCAACTTTGCCAAGATTGCAGAGGCTTCCGGCATCAAGCACTTCCGCATTGAGGATCCGAAGGACGCACCGGAGCAGATCAAGAAGGCGCTGGCTTATAACGGCCCGGCTCTTATCGACGTCGTTACTGACCCCAACGCCCTCTCCCTGCCACCGACGCTGACCATCGAGCAGCTCATGGGCTTCTCCAAGGCTGCAACCCGCACCGTTCTGGACGGTGGCGTTGGCCAGATGATCACCATGGCAAAGTCCAACCTGCGCAACATCCCGCGCCCGCAGGACTTCTAAATAGCGCGCTGCGCTAGCTACCACGCCCTTCCTCACCTGGGGAAGGGCGTGGTTTTCTTTTGCCCCGACCAGGCCGAGCATCCACGTTCACAGGATTCAGGCAGAAACTCTTCAGTAGGCTGGAAAGCAAGCGTGCCATGATGACGTGTTAGAAAATCACAACCTTTAAGGGAGTCTGAGGAGAACATGGAAGACACTAAACTCGCCAAGGTTCTTGTCGTCGATGACGAACCCAATATTGTGGAGCTGCTTACCGTATCGCTGAAGTTCCAGAACTTCGAGGTATTTAGCGCCAATTCCGGCAACGAGGCGCTGCGCATTGCCCGCGAGGTAAACCCAGATGCCTACATCCTGGACGTCATGATGCCGGGTATGGATGGCTTCGAGCTGCTGGGCAAGCTGCGTCAAGAAGGCCTGGACGGCCCGGTGCTCTACCTCACCGCTAAGGACGGTGTGGACCAGCGCATCCACGGACTGACCATCGGCGCGGATGATTACGTGACCAAGCCATTTAGCCTGGAAGAAGTTATCACCCGCCTGCGCGTCATCATGCGCCGCGGTGGCGCGGCGGAAGAATCCACCAACGATGCCACCATGAGCTACGCGGATCTAACGCTCAATGATGACACCCATGAGGTCACCAAGGCCGGTGAGCTCATCGAGCTTTCGCCCACCGAGTTCAACCTCCTGCGCTACCTGATGCAAAACAAGGAAGTGGTGCTGTCTAAGTCCAAGATTTTGGACAATGTGTGGCACTACGATTTCGGCGGCGATGGCAACGTGGTCGAGTCCTATATCTCTTACCTGCGCCGCAAGATCGATACCGGCGAGACGCAGCTGATCCACACCGTGCGCGGCGTGGGTTATGTACTGCGCACCCCGCGCTCCTAAAGTGCTTAAGTGATGGAAGATTCACAGGAGACCAAGGGCCAGGCACCTGCGCCCGCGACGGCGACGGCGCGCCCGCAGTCCATGTGGCATGAGGGCCTGGGGCAAGGCGAAGGGGAGGGAAATTCCTCCAAGCGGCGGATGTTTTCCCAGATTCCGCAGGCCATGCCGCTGCGGACGTGGCTGGTCATCCTCCTCGTCGTGGTCTCCGGGCTCGGCATTACGGGCTCGTCCTTTGCGGTGAATTCCATCATGCGCAACGTGCTCTTCAACAACGTCGATGATGAGCTGCGCTCCGCGTCGACCACATGGGGGCGCGATATCAGCAATGACTTTTTCATCGGCGATCACACCAAGCGCCCACCTACCGAATACGTGGTGCTGAACTACCTGCCCGATGGCACCATCCGCTACTCGGGACCATCCTCGACTACCCCGAATGCGGAGAAGATCCCGCTCGGCGGCTACCCCACCACCGTGGGTTCCATCGAGAACAACACCAAGTGGCGCGCGCTCGCCTTCGCGGATTCCAACGGCGTCATCACGGTCATTGCCAAGGATATGACCCACGAGAAGGAAATCCTGCACGGCCTAGCCATGGTCCAAGTGACCATTGCCGCCATCGCCTTGGCCGCCATTGCGGCCGTAGGTTTCTGGTTTATCCGCAGGGCGTTGCGGCCGCTGCGGGTGGTGGAAAAGACGGCGTCGGAAATCGCGGCAGGCGACCTAGACAAGCGCGTTCCCAAATGGCCGCTGCACACCGAGGTGGGCCAGTTGGCCGCCGCGCTCAACATCATGCTGGGGCAGCTGCAGCGCTCCGTCGTGCGCGCGCAGGAGAAAGAGGAGCAGATGCGTCGCTTCGTTGGCGATGCCTCGCATGAGCTGCGCACGCCGCTGACCAGCCTGCGCGGCTACACCGAGCTCTATCGCTCCGGCGCCACCAAGGACGTGGATCTGGTCTTTTCCAAGATCGATGATGAGTCCAAGCGCATGTCCCTGCTGGTGGAGGACCTGTTGGCCCTTACCCGCGCCGAGGGTACGCGCCTAGACCTGCACCCCGTAGACCTGTTAGAGCTGGCCCTGTCTGTGGGCTCGTCCGCGCGTGCGGCCTTCCCCGGCCGCGAGATTAAGGTGGCCAATGACGCCAAGTCCATCCCGGTGGTCAATGGCGATGCCAGCCGCCTGCACCAGGTGCTGCTCAACCTGGTGACCAACGGCATCCGCCACGGCGGCGATGAGGCCACGGTGACGCTGCGCCTGCGCCGCGAGGCCGATGATGTGCTGGTCGATGTCAGCGATGACGGCAAGGGCATGTCCCAGGAAGATGCGGCGCATATCTTCGAGCGCTTCTACCGCGCGGATACCTCGCGCACCCGCGATACCGGCGGCTCCGGCTTGGGCCTGGCCATCGTCCACTCCCTGGTGGAGCAGCACGATGGCAGCATTAGCGTCGACTCCGAGCTCGGCCGCGGCACCACCTTTACGGTGCGCCTGCCCGCGCTTGCCGACGCCCCCTCTGAGACCTAGTCCTCCCGAATGCCTTCCTCGTTGCAGCCGAGGTGCTGGCGAATGCGGGCGGCCGCCTCATCCATCGCGGCATCGTCGGTGTTCTCGGCGTCGAAGGCCTTGGCAAAGTCATACTCTTCCATCTTCTCGGTGGGGAAGAGGTGGATATGGGTGTGCGGGACATCGAATCCGGCGATGATGTAGCCGGTGCGCGGGGTATCAAACGCGGTCTTGATAGCGCCGCCGATTTCTAGGGCGACCTCGTTGAGGTGGGCCCAAGTCTGTGGATCCAGGTCGGTCCACTTATCTACCTCCTCGATGGGCACGACCAGAGTGTGGCCGTAGCGCAGCGGCTCGATCGAGAGGAAAGCCACGCAGGTCTCATCGCGGTAGACAAAGCGAGCGGGTAGTTCACCATTAATGATCTTTGTAAATACAGAAGCCATGTGTGCCAGGCTACCCGCTGGTTATGATGGTGGGCATGCGCATTCTCGTAATTGGTTCGGGCGGCCGTGAACACGCCCTAGTCAAGGGCCTGTCCGCCGACCCTAAGAGCACCGAAATCCACGCCGCGCCAGGCAGCGCGGCCATGTCCGCCCTCGCTACCGTCCACCCGGATTACTCCCAGGTAGATGACGCTGATCGCATGGTAGAGCTCGCCCAGAGCATCGCCGCGGACCTTGTTGTCATCGGCCCTGAGGTTCCCCTCGTCGCCGGCGTGGCCGATGCCCTGCGCGCGGCCGGCATCGCTGTCTTCGGACCTAGCAAGGAGGCAGCCCAGATCGAGGGATCCAAGGCCTTTGCCAAGGACGTCATGGAGTCCGCCGGCGTCAAGACCGCCCGCGCGGAGCAGCTGCGCCCGGGCGCCACCGAGGACGACATTGAAGCCGCCCTCGACCGCTTCGGCCCGCAGTTCGTGGTCAAAGACGATGGCCTGGCCGGCGGCAAGGGCGTCGTGGTCACCCCGGACCGCGCCGCCGCCCGCGCCCACGTCGATGCCGTCCTCGCGGCCGGCAACCCGGTGCTGCTGGAATCCTTCCTCGATGGCCCCGAAGTCTCTCTCTTCTGCTTAGTCGATGGCGAGACCGTCGTCCCGCTGCTGCCGGCTCAGGATCACAAGCGCGCCTATGACAACGACGAGGGCCCCAATACCGGTGGCATGGGCGCCTACACCCCGCTGCCGTGGCTGCCGCAGGACGGCGTGCAGCGCATCGTGGACGAGGTCTGCACCCCTGTGGCCAAGGAGATGGCGCGCCGCGGCACCCCTTATTCCGGTCTGCTTTACGCCGGCCTGGCCTGGGGCGAAGAAGGCCCGGCCGTCGTCGAGTTCAACTGCCGCTTCGGCGATCCGGAGACCCAGGCAGTGCTCTCCCTGCTCAAGTCTCCACTGGCTGAGGCCCTCCACGCCACGGCCACCGGCACCCTCTCCGAGCTCCCGCCACTGGAGTGGGAGGATGGCTTCGCCGTCATCATCGTCATGGCGGCCGAGGGCTACCCGGCCTCCCCACGCAAGGGCGATGCCATTTCCGGCGCCGCCTTGGACGATCCGCAGCGCGTCCTCCACGCCGGCACCGTGCATACCGATGGCGCCTACCGCACCGCGGGCGGCCGCGTGCTCAGCGTGCTGGGCAAGGGTGCCACGCTTGCCGACGCCCGCGCAGACGCCTACGCCACCGTCGACGGCATCGAGTTTGCGGGTGGCTTTGTGCGCCGGGACATCGGCAAGCGAGCAGAAGACGGTGAGATTTCTCTCTAACCCTTCACCCCGCGGCGGGGCAGGCATGGAATAATAGCCACGTGGCTGAAAAGAAGAAGATTTCCAACGTCCTGTCCTCCCGCTATGCCTCCGCGGAGCTGTCCAATATCTGGAGCCCGGAGCATAAAATCATCTTGGAGCGCAAGCTCTGGATTGCGGTCATGCGCGCCCAGAAGGATCTGGGCGTAGACATCCCCGCCAAGGCCATCGATGCCTACGAGGCCGTGGTAGAGGACGTGAACCTTGAGTCCATCGCGGAGCGCGAGCGCGTCACCCGCCACGATGTGAAGGCCCGCATCGAAGAATTCAATGCGCTGGCCGGCTACGAGCACATTCACAAGGGCATGACCAGCCGCGATCTCACCGAGAACGTGGAGCAGCTGCAGATCCACACCTCGCTGGAGATCATCCGCGATAAGGCCATCGCAGTGGTCTCCCGCATCGGCCGCCACGCCGCCGAGTACCAGTCCCTGGTCATGGCGGGCCGCTCCCACAACGTGGCTGCGCAGGCCACCACCCTGGGCAAGCGCTTCGCAACGGCCGGCGACGAGATGCTGCTGGCCATTGAGCGCGTCGAAGATCTTTTGGCACGCTACCCGCTGCGCGGCATCAAGGGCCCGATGGGCACCTCCCAAGACATGCTCGATCTCATGGGTGGCTCCGAGGACAAGCTCGCCTCCCTGGAGACGGCCATCGCGGATTACCTGGGCTTCCACCGCATCTTCAACTCTGTGGGCCAGGTCTACCCGCGCTCCCTCGACTTCGACGCCATCTCCGCCCTGGTGGAGCTCGGCGCCGCCCCGTCCTCGCTGGCTACCACCATCCGCTTGATGGCCGGCAACGAGACGGTCACCGAGGGCTTCAAGGAAGGCCAGGTCGGCTCCTCCGCCATGCCGCACAAGATGAACGCCCGTTCCTGCGAGCGCGTCGGCGGCCTGCAGGTCATCCTCCGCGGCTACCTCACCATGGCCGCAGACCTCGCTGGCCAGCAGTGGAACGAGGGCGATGTTTTCTGCTCCGTCGTCCGCCGCGTCGCGCTTCCCGACGCCTTCTTTGCCCTCGACGGCCAATTCGAAACCTTCCTCACCGTCCTCGACGAGTTCGGTGCCTTCCCGGCCATGATCGACCGCGAGCTGGAGCGCTACCTGCCCTTCCTGGCCACCACCCGCATCCTCATGGCGGCCGTGCGCGCCGGCGTGGGCCGCGAGACCGCCCACGAGGTCATCAAGGAAAACGCCGTGGCCGTCGCGCTCAATATGCGCGAAAACGGCGGCGAGCAGGACCTGGTCCAGCGCCTTGCTGCCGATGACCGCCTGCCCATGGACGAGTCCGACCTCGAGGCCGCCCTAGCCGATAAGCATGCCTTCATCGGCGCCGCCGAGTCCCAGGTCAGCCAGGTGCTCAACCGCATCAACGCATTGGTAGGCGAGCACCCCAAGGCCGCGGCCTATACCCCGGGCGAGATCCTTTAATTCGAACCGCACCGGGCGCCTTCCTGTCGCGGTGCGCCCTGCCTGTCGCGGTGCGCCCCACTTTTCGCATTTCGATCAAATAGTCCCCGAATCCCACGCGGATTTCGGGGCTTATTTGATCGAAACGTGCTCGCTACCCCTGGGCGCTAGAATAAAGGTCATGCGACCTGAGCTTTCTTCTTATAACCATCTTGCCTCCGGCAAGGTCCGCGATATCTACGATGTAGACGAGAACACCCTGTTGATGGTGGTTTCGGACCGCATCTCGGCCTACGATCACGCCCTCGAACCGGCCATCCCGGACAAGGGCCGCGTGCTGACCGCAACCTCGAAGTTCTTCTTCGACTCCATCGATTTCCCCAACCACCTGGCCGGCCCGCTCGATGATGAGCGCATCCCCGCCGAGTGCCTCGGCCGCGCGATGGTGGTCAAGAAACTGGATATGCTGCCCTTCGAGTGCGTGGCCCGCGGCTTCCTCACCGGTTCCGGTCTGAAGGAGTACAAGGCCAACGGCACCGTGTGCGGTATCGAGCTGCCGGAGGGCCTGGTTGAGGCTTCCCGCCTGCCCGAGCCCATCTTCACCCCGGCTACCAAGGCGGAACAAGGCGAGCACGATGAGAACGTCTCCTTCGACTACGTGGTGGACAAGCTGGGCGCAGAGCGCGCCGAAGAGCTGCGCGCGGCCACCCTCCGCATTTACTCCGAGGCCGCCGCGCTCGCGGAGGAGAAGGGCATTATCCTCGCCGATACCAAGTTCGAGTTCGGCCTAGACCAAGACGGCACCCTCGTGCTGGCCGATGAGGTCCTTACCCCAGATTCCTCCCGCTACTGGCCGGCCGATTCCTACGTGGAGGGCGAGGTCCAGCCGTCCTTCGACAAGCAATACGTGCGCAATTGGCTGACTTCCGACGCCTCCGGGTGGGACCAAGCCGCCGACGGCACCCCGCCCCAGCTTCCCGACGACGTCGTTTCCGCTACCCGCCTGCGCTACATCGAGGCCTATGAGCGGCTTTCCGGCGAGCGCTCTGCGGACTTCCTCTCGCCCGAGGCCTAGCTCTCGCTCTACGGGGCGCCACGCGTACAGTGGGGCGGCATGAGCAACGAGAATCTTTCCGCCCCCGTGGCCGCCGTCCACCCCGTGACCCGTTCCTTCCACGGACGCGAGTTCGTGGATAACTACGAGTGGCTGCGCGATAAGGAATCCCAGGAAACCCTGGATTACCTCAACGCAGAAAATGATTACACCAAGGCGAAGACCGCGCACTTGGATGAGATGACGGAAAATATCTTCCAGGAGATTAAGTCCCGCATCAAGCAAACCGATATGTCCGTGCCTTCTCGCCGCGGCGATTACTGGTATTACGGCCGCACCGAGGAGGGCAAGAGCTACGGCTACTCCTGCCGCCTCCCAGTAGAGGAGGGGGCTGACCCATGGACTGCCCCGGTTATCCCAGAGGAAGGCACCCCGGCAGGTGAGGAGATTATCCTCGACGCCAACGCGCTGGCGGAGGGCAAGGACTTTTTCGCCCTCGGCGCCGCCTCCATCTCTGATTCCGGCCGCTACCTGGCCTATTCCGTGGACTTCGCCGGCGACGAGCGCTTCGAGCTCTACATCAAGGACTTGGAAAGCGGCGCGCTTCTCGACGACCACCTCAAGGGCATCTTCTACGGCGCCACCTGGGCCGGCGACGGCTATATCTTTTACACGACCGTCGACGAGGCATGGCGCCCTGACGCCATCTGGCGCCACAAGGTCGGCACCGCGCAGTCCGAAGACGTGCAGGTGTTCAAGGAAGAAGACGAACACTTCAACGTCGGCATCGGCAGCGCTCGCTCCGATAAATACCTCTTCCTTGGCGTGAGCTCCAAGGTGACCTCTGAGGTGTGGGTCCTCGAAGAAGACAACCCCGAGGGTGAATTCCGCCTGCTGTGGGAGCGCGAATCCGGCGTGGACTACGACGTCGACCACGCCGTCGTTAAGGGCGAGGATTACTGGATCGTCACCCACAACGCCACCGGCCCCAATTTCGAGGTCGGCTATACCAAGGCCAAGGATGAGCTGCCCGCCCTACGCGAGCTGCCGACGCTTCTGCCGCACGAGGAAACCACCCGCATCGAGGGCGTGGACACCTACCGCGATCAGATTGTGGTGGGCTACCGCCGCGGCGGCATCGGCCGCGCCGCCATCATGCGTGTGAACGACGGCTTTAGCGAATTCGAAGAGCTCAACTTCGACGAAGAACTCTTCACCGTGTCTGTATCCGGTAACCCCGAGTGGGACGCACCGGTGCTGCGCGTGAGCTACGTGTCTTTCACCCAGCCCTCCCAGCTCTTTGATTACCGCGTGGATACCGGCGAATTTACCCTGCTCAAGGAGCAGGAGGTTCCCGGCGGTTATAACCCGGATGACTACGTGGCCTACCGCCTGTGGACCACGGCTGCCGACGGCACCGAAATCCCCGTCTCCATTGTCCACCGCGCGGATCTCGACCGCACCCAGCCGAATCCGACCCTGCTCTACGGCTACGGTTCCTATGAGGTCAGCGTGGATCCGGCTTTCTCCGTTACCCGCCTGTCCCTCATGGATCGCGGCATGATCTTCGCCGTGGCCCATGTCCGCGGTGGCGGCGAGATGGGCCGCACCTGGTACGACGACGGCAAGATGCTCAAGAAGAAGAACACCTTCACCGATTTCATCGATGTCGCCGATGACCTCATCGCCCGCGGCGTGACCACCGCGGATCAGATGGTGGCCGAGGGCGGCTCTGCCGGCGGCATGCTCATGGGCGCGATTGCCAATATGGCCCCGGATCGCTTCACCGCCATCCAGGCCGTCGTGCCGTTCGTGGATCCGCTGACCTCCATCCTCATGCCGGAGCTGCCACTCACGGTCCCTGAATGGGAAGAGTGGGGCGACCCGTACCACGATCCAGAGGTCTATGACTACATGAAGTCCTACTCGCCGTATGAAAATATCGAGGCTAAGGACTACCCGGACATTCTGGCTATCACCTCGCTCAATGACACTCGCGTACTCTACGTTGAGCCGGCCAAGTGGATCGCCCAGCTGCGAACGACGGCCACCGGCGGCGAGTTCTTGCTCAAGACCGAAATGGCCGCAGGCCATGGCGGCGTGTCCGGGCGCTATGAAAAGTGGCGCCAGAATGCCTTCGAGTACGCGTGGACCATCAACAAGGCCACTGGCTTGGAGAAGTAAAACCCGGATAGGGGGCCAACGCGCGAATCCTGAATTCCTGTGCGATAATTTTCCTTATGAATGGCCACCTTCTGGTATCTATCTCCAGCATCTTTGATGACACACGGAAGCAGGCTAGCCGGCTCCTCTCGATCCTTGATCGAGAGGAGATTCCTGTTTCCCTGCTGATTGCCCCGCATATCGACGGCAACTGGCACCTCGCCAAAGACAAAGACACCAAAAAGTGGCTCCAAGACCAAGCCGATGCCGGCCGCGTTCTTATCCTGAATGGTTTCGATCGCTCGGTGCAGGGCCGCCGCGCGGAATTCGCCAACCTCGATTCTCACGAGGCGAAGCTGCGCCTTGCCGGAGCCACCCGCCAGATGGCCAAGATCGGCTTCGAGCCCACCATCTTCGCTCCCCCTCGCTGGCGTATGTCGCCCGGTACCTTGCAGGTCTTGCCGCAGTTCAAGTTTGAGGTAGCCGCCTCCACCCGCGGCATCCTCCAGATTAATTCCGGTAAGTTCCACCAGGCCCGCAACCTTTCTTTTGGCGAAGGCTTTGGTTCCGCCAAGTGGTGGCGCAAGAACATTATTCGCGCTGCTGAGCGCTCTGCTCAACGCGGCAACACCGTCCGTCTTTCGGTTTCCGGCCGCAACCTGGATGACCGCAAAGTAATCAATGACTTCGTCAAAGCCGCCGACCGGGCCATCAACGCCGGCGCGACCCCTGCCGATTACGGCGCTTATCTTCCAAAGTAGCCCGCGCATTCCCTCGCCAGAGGCTCCGCGGAGCAATAAGCACAGCTTCGCGATTTTCGTCCATATAAACGCCCATTTCCGTCCACGGTTGTGGTGGTTTATATGGACGAAAGTCGTGAAATGACAAAAGGCCCCGCCGCTAGGGAGTCTTCCTCCGAAGCTGCGGGGCTAGGGCTAATGGGTGATTAACGCTGCAGGCTAGTGATGAAGTTCTTCACTTCCTTTGGCAGCATGACCCAGATGGGGGCCGGGATGGCCTTGTGGAGGTTGCCGGTCACGGCGAGGAAACCAGGGATGGCGACGAGGCCGGCGATGGCCGCGATGGCAGCGGCGATGCCTGCGCCGACGGAGCTGGTGCTGGAGCTAGAGCCGGAGGCAGGCTTATCCGGCTTCTCAGAAGGATTCTCGGAGGGCTTGTCCTCCGGCTCACCTGGCTCATCGGAAGGATCGTCTGGCTGGCCGGCGGAGTCGTCCTCGCCGAGGGTGAAGCCGACCTTGACCGGGTCGTGGTCGGAGGCGCGGAATGGGGAGTCATCGTAGAAGTCCACGATGTTGTAGTTGCGGCGGGAGTATTCGAAGGCGACGGGTTCGTCGGCGTTGATGTTCCACACTTGGGCGTCGTCAAGCGTGCCGGTGGCAACCTTGTTGGCCAGCACGTGGTCGAGGGTGCCAAGCAGGCCGGAGAACTGGTAGGAGGGGTCAGCCTCGTGCTTTTCGGCAGGGACGGTGAAGCCATCGTTGCGGAAAACGTCGAGCGCCGTCTCGTGGGTGTAGGTATTGAAGTCACCCAGGGCGAATAGCGGCTTGTCCTTCCAGTCTTCCTGCTTCTTCAGCGCATCGAGCACGGCCTGCGCCTGTGCGTTGCGGACGTTCGGGTTATTGCCCTGGCCGTCGCCGGAATCGGCGTCGCCCTTGGCCACCGAGCCCTTGGACTTGAAGTGGTTGGCCACGGCAACGAAGGATTCCTCGCCCTCCTTTAGCGGCTGGAATTCCTGGGCGAGCGGTTCGCGGGCGGTGCCGGTGAAGCGATCATCCTGGAAGATGCGGGATTCGCCGACGGGCTTGACCACATCCTTGTGGTAGATGAACGCGGTGCGGATAACATCCGGGGAGTCCGGTACGGCGTCCTGGGAAGGCGAGGGGACAAAGCCCCACTTGTCGGAGCCTGCGGCCTCGTTGAGCTTTTCCGTCAGGTGCTTGAGTGCCTTATCGCGCTGGGCGAAGTCACCGGTGACGGCGTAGCCATCTTCGATTTCGGAAAGGCCGATGACGTCGGCATCGAGGCCGTTGATGGCGGCGACGATCTTGCGCTCCTGGTCTTCCAGCGCGGATTGGGTATAGGCGCCGCGGGTCTTACCGCGGTTGACGGTGACCTTATTGCCCTCGCGGTCGGTGTAGGCGCTGCCGCCGAATTCCTCGCCCAAGGAGGTGAAGTAGTTCAGCACATTGAAGGCGCCGATGGTGTACTCGCCCTTGACGTCATCGATGGCGTGGAGCTCGGCCGCGCGGGAATCCTCCCAAGAGATGGGCAGGTCCGCGCCCTTGGTATTGCCGGTGACCGGGGTGGTGGGCTGGAAGCGCCACTGGTCGTGGGAGAAGCCCACGATGACGGGGTGCTGGAAGGACACGGTATCGGTGGTGCGCAGGGACTTGATGGTCTGGGCATCATCCTGGGCGATATAGGGCAGCGGGGTATTCTGGTCGGTCTTGAGATAGTCGCGGGTGCGGCCATCGTCCAAGGTGACCAGCTTATCGGCGTTGTCCTTGGTCAGCCTCTGAATATCGGAGTTGGGATCCGTGGAGGGGGAGAAGATATCGGAAGGCTGACGGAGGGCTTCCTTGCCCGGGGCGAGGCCGACCTCGCCGTACTGGTTGAGCGAGTAGTTATTGGTTACGGTGTGCTCGCCGGGCTGGATGAGCATGTGCTCGAAGGGCTCGCGGGCCTCGTTGCCATCGGGAAGCTGGTCCACCTTGAGTGGGGTGACCTTCTCCAGCGGGGTATCGAGTTGCGTGACCGCGGAGGCGGTGAGCTGGGTGGAGCCATAGAACTCGGAGACTTTGCCGGTGACCTCGACGGAATCCTCGAGGGCCGGGTACTGGTCGGCCGGCTTATCGCCCATGTAGACAAAGATCGCCTGGGAAGCATCGGTGGTCTCGGTGCCGGTGCCACCAGTCTGTATGGTAAAGCCATTGAGTCCGCCTTCGGTCCACACGCCGGTGACGACGCCCTCGGTGGCAACGGTCTGGCCCTTGAGCGGGGATTCGGCGCCGGTGCCCTGGATATCCGCGATGGCGGTGATTCCCTCGGGGGCAGGCTGCTCGGGTTCGGCCGGATTCTCAGGCTGCGGGGCAGGGGCCTCGTTACCGGTGTTGGTTGGGGTGGGTTCGCCGATAGTGAAGTCGGCGGCGTTGTCATCGGTATCGGCGCCCTCGGCGTCGCGGGAGGCGGACTTGGCATTGGACAGGCCCGCGGCGGCGGTGCCTTCCTTGATGGAGGCGGCGCCGTAGCCGATGGCGTCGGTGGGGTTACCGGTGGCGTCGGCAAGCTGCACGGAGCCCTTGGAGCCGGACATGTTGAGGCTGCCCTCGGCATCTGGGGCAGGCAGGGCCTCGCCCGCGCCATTGCCGGCCGCGCCCTGCACCAGGAAGTAGCCGTGCGGGGCGATGGTCCCGGAAAGCTCCACCTTGCCGCCGGTATTGCCGGAGGCGGAGAAGTACTCCACGGTGTAGCCGGTCAGGTCAATCGGGACATCGGTGGGGTTATAGAGCTCGATGAAGTCATGGGTGAAGGCAGCGCCCTTATTGCCGCCTCCTCCGTAGACTTCGGAGATGACGGCAGCGGAGCCATCAGCGGCGGCCGTGGCGGTAGGAACGGCAAGGGCGGCAGAAGACAAGGCGGTGGCAAGTGCCAGCGCGCCGAGGCGGCGAGAAGACATAGATTCAACCTTAAAAAGAGAGCGACAGTGTGCGTCGTCTATTAGTAGAGCACCGCGCCGGGCCAGGCTGGAGCGCACGCCGAAGTTTGCCAGAGCGTCGTTTGGGGTTCACGTAGAGTTTGCCCAACCGGGGTGAAACCCACACTGCGGGGGTGAGTCTAGGTAAAAGGCGGGGGTGCCAACTAAACTAAGCCGCGCAGACCAAAGCCCCATACAGTAAGGCAAATATTTCATGGCTCGTGTAGTTGTCAATGTCATGCCCAAGGCGGAGATTCTGGATCCGCAGGGCCAAGCCGTCGTCCGCGCGCTGGATCGCATCGGGGTATCCGGTGTCAGCGATGTGCGCCAGGGAAAGCGCTTCGAGCTCGAGGTCGATGACTCCGTCACCGCAGAGGACTTGGAGAAGGTAGCTGCCACGCTGCTGGCCAATACCGTCATCGAGGACTACGAGGTTATTGGGCTGGAGGTCAAGTAAGTGACCGCCACAATCGGAGTAATCACTTTCCCCGGAACCCTGGATGATGTGGATGCCGCTCGCGCTGCCCGCACCGCCGGCGCAGAGGTGAAAAGCCTCTGGCACGCAGATACCGATCTGCACGGCGTGGATGCGGTAGTAGTGCCGGGCGGTTTTTCTTATGGTGACTACCTGCGCTCGGGCGCGATTTCCGCGCTCGCGCCGGTGATGCAGTCCGTTATCGATCGTGCGAAGCAGGGCATGCCGGTGCTCGGCATCTGCAATGGCTTCCAGATCTTGACCGAGGCGGGCCTGCTGCCAGGCGCGCTGACCCGCAATAAGGGCCTGCACTTCCACTGCACCGATACCTACCTCGAGGTGGCCAATTCCACCACCGCGTGGACCAGCGAGTTTGAGCAGGGCCAGAAGATTCTGGTGCCTGCCAAGCACGGTGAGGGCCGCTTCCAGGCCGGCGATGATGATATTGCCCGCATCGAGGGCGAGGGCCGTGTGGTCTTCCGCTATACCGATAATTACAACGGTTCTGTCAACGGCATTGCCGGTGTCAGCGATGAGTCCGGCCGCATCGTGGGCCTCATGCCGCACCCCGAGCACGCCATTGACACGCTAACCGGCCCATCCACCGACGGACTGGGACTTTTCGTATCCGCCATCAAGGCCGTCGCCCAGGCGCCGGCGGTTTAAGGAGGCCATTTTCATGACCGTTCATAATGACACCGTAGAAAAGGCACAGTCCACCCCGGACGAGCAGCAGCCCTACGCGGAACTCGGCCTGAAGGACGACGAGTACCAGCGCATCCATGACATCCTGGGCCGCCGCCCCACCGATGCGGAGCTGACCATGTACTCCGTCATGTGGTCCGAGCACTGCTCCTATAAGTCTTCCAAGACGCACCTGCGTTATTTTGGCGAGACCATGACCGAGGAGATGGGGGAGAAGATCCTTGCCGGCATTGGTGAAAACGCCGGCGTGGTGGATATCGGAGACGGCAACGCGGTGACCTTCCGCGTGGAGTCCCACAACCACCCCTCCTACGTGGAGCCTTACCAGGGTGCGGCCACCGGCGTGGGCGGCATCGTCCGCGACATTATGGCCATGGGCGCTCGCCCAATCGCCGTGATGGACCAGCTGCGCTTTGGCCCTGCCGACGCCCCCGATACCAAGCGCGTCCTGCCCGGCGTGGTCTCCGGTGTGGGTGGCTACGGCAACTCCCTGGGCCTGCCCAATATTGGTGGCGAAACCGTCTTTGATGAGACCTATGCCGGTAACCCTCTGGTCAACGCGCTGTGCGTGGGCACCCTCAAGGTCGATGACCTGAAGCTGGCCTTTGCATCCGGCAAGGGCAACAAGGTCATGCTCTTCGGCTCCCGCACCGGTCTGGATGGCATCGGCGGCGTGTCCGTGCTGGCCTCCGATACCTTCGAGGACGGCGCCGAGCGCAAGCTGCCGGCCGTGCAGGTGGGCGACCCCTTCGCGGAGAAGGTCCTCATCGAGTGCTGCCTGGACCTCTACCACGCTGGCGTGGTCGTAGGCATCCAGGACTTGGGCGGCGCGGGCCTGGCCTGCGCTACCTCCGAGCTGGCTGCCTCCGGCGATGGCGGCATGGAGGTCAACCTGGATAACGTGCCGCTGCGCGCGCAGAATATGACCGCGGCCGAGATCCTCGCCTCCGAATCCCAGGAGCGCATGTGCGCCGTTGTGGCTCCGGAGAACGTGGCGAAGTTCCGCGACATCTGCGAGCACTGGGACGTCACCTGCGCCGAGATCGGCGAGGTCACCGAGGGCAACCACCTGGTCATCCGCCACCAGGGCGAGGTCGTCGTGGATGCCCCGGCCGGCACCATTGCGGACGAGGCTCCGGAATATGACCGCCCGTATGCCCGCCCGGAGTGGCAGGACGAGCTGCAGAAGTACCAAGGCACCGACAAGCGCGGCCTGGTTGAGGCCCTGCAGAAGCTCGTGTCCTCCCCGGCGCTGTGCTCGCGCGATTTCATCATGAATCAGTATGACCGCTACGTGCGCGGCAATACCGTCCAGTCCCACCATGCGGACGCCGGCGTGCTGCGCATCGATGAGGAGACCGGCCGCGGCGTGGCCGTCTCCGCCGATGCGTCCGGCCGCTACACCAAGCTGGATCCGAACATGGGCGCCCGCCTTGCGCTGGCGGAGGCCTACCGCAACGTCGCCGTCACCGGTGCCAAGCCCGTTGCGATTACCAACTGCCTGAACTACGGCTCCCCGGAAAACCCCGACGTTATGTGGCAGTTCCGCGAGTCTGTGCATGGGCTTGCCGACGCCGCCGTGGAGCTTTCCATCCCCGTCTCCGGCGGCAACGTCTCCTTCTACAACCAGACCGGCGAAGAGCCGATCCTGCCTACCCCAGTGGTGGGCGTGCTGGGCGTTATCGATGACGTGCACAAGGCCATCGGCAACGAGCTCGGCACCGTGGGCGAGAAGGAAGTGCTCATCGCCCTGGGTGAGACCAAGGATGAGTTCGGCGGCTCCATCTGGCAGCAGGTCAGCGCCGATACCTCCGATGCTTCCTCCCTCAATGGTCTGCCGCCGCAGGTAGACATGGCCAACGAGAAGCGCTTGGCCGAGTTCTTCCACGGCAATGAGCTGCTCACCGCCGCACACGATATCTCCGAGGGCGGCCTTGCCGTCACCGCCTTTGAGATGGCAAAGCGCGCCGGTGCTACTGCCGACGGCGCCGGCCTCGGCCTCAACCTGGACCTCACCGCGGTCCACGAGGACGAGTTCGTCGCCGCCTTCTCCGAGTCCGCCTCCCGCGTGCTCGTGGCCACCACCGCCGACCGTGCCGATCAGGTTCTCGCCCGCGCCGGCGAGCTGGGCATCCCAGCCGCCATCGTTGGTGAGACCACCGAAACCGGCGCCCTCACCCTCGGTGGCGAGTCCGTCGCCATCTCCCAGCTGGTCGCCGCCTGGTCCGCCACCTTGCCGGACCTCTTCGACCACGCAGTGGGTGCTAACTCCGTAGTGGAGTAAGCCGCTTCGCAGTCCCGCAGCTCTACGACGCGGCCACGCGAAAAGTCCAGCCAAAGCTGGGCTTTTCTTGTTTTGCTCCATTAAACTACCGGTGCAACCGCAGTATTCGTCGAGAGCTATGTAGAAGGTCCTTGAAAGGCGATCGTCTGCGCCCGTACACTTACGGTATCGTAAGTATCCGTTGTGAGGTAGCAGAAGGGACGCGCCGCCGTGGCACAGATGCATGCAGATAGCGCGCCGGGGCCGGGCCTTGTCCAGCGCACGTACTGGATGGCGGACCGCGGTCCCAGGCCGCTAAGCCGTGGCTGGGGACATGCGATTGCAGCATTGCTGTCGGTGATTGCCTCCACCGTGCTCATTACCTATGCGTGGATGACGCTGCAGTGGTGGCAGGGGCTAGGTGTGACCGTCTACGGCGTGGGACTGGTGGGTCTCTTTGGCGTCTCGGCGCTCTATCACCGCTACCCGTGGGCGAGCGCGCGTGCGGTGCAGTGGTGGCGGCGGGCGGACCACGCGACCATCTCGGTGTTTATTGCGGCGACGTATACGCCGCTGTGCCTCATCGTGTTATCGCCGGTACAGGCGGCATGGATGCTAGGTGTTGCGTGGGTAGGAGCGATTCTCGGCGTGATTTTGAACCTGGTGTGGATCAACCATCCGCGCTGGTTGGACGTGGTGGTCTACCTAACGCTGGGCTGGCTGGTGCTGCCGCTTTTGCCCACGCTGTGGACGCAAGCCGGCGCGGCTGTCGTCTGGCTGCTCATTGCCGGCGGTGTGGTTTATTCGCTCGGTGCGCTGGTCTATGGCTTTAAGTGGCCAGGGCGCAACGCGCGCTACTACGGCTATCACGAGCACTTTCACACCGCGACGATTGCGGCGGCGGTGGTGCACCTTGTCGCGGTGTGGATGGTCGTGGTTCAGGGGGCTGCTTAGTCGGCGTCGGGGAAGAGCTCCGCGGGATCGGTGTCAGTGCTGATCGCAGCGGCTAGCAGCATGCGTGCTTGGGGAGCGCGCAGGGTGCCGGAGGAGATAACGCCGGCGTCGGCAAGCGTGGCACCGCCACCGGCACCGCCGTAGATGCCCTCCACTGGGCCGTGATCCACGCGGGTGGTGAGCACGACCGGAACCTTCTTGGCTGCGGCCTTAGCAGCCTGGGCTAGCTCATCGCCGATATTGCCAGCGCCCATTCCCTCAATCACGATGCCTTCGGCGCCGCTGTCCAAGGAGCGCTGGATAAGGTCAGCCGGCGCGCCGGGGTAGGCGGCGATGATATCGACGCGGGTATTGCCCAGCGGCTGATGCTTCAGGGACTTCGGACGCTGAGGCTGCTTCTTGCCATTGTTATTGGCAAAGCCATCGGCCTTGGTCGTATCGGACTTAAAAGCGCCGCGGGCGGGGATGACGTGGTCCGCAAAGGCAATGAAGGTACCGCGGCCCTTGTTGGAAGGGTCGGTTACGGTCTTGACCGCGAGCGCCAAGTTGTCCGGACCATCCGGATCCGGGTCATCAAAGGGGCGCATCGCTCCGGTAAGGGCCACCGGCTTATCGCTGTCCTGGAAGGTATCGACGGCGATGGCGGTCTCTTCCATGGAATCGGTGCCGTGGGTGACCACTACGCCATCGACATCATCATGCTGTAGTTCCTTATTTACGGCCTCGATGATGGTATCGGTATCGTCCAAGGTCATCGCGGAAGAATCCAACTTAGCAATGTCTTTGACCTCTAGCGTGAGCTTGTCCTTGTCAAAGGTGCCGGAGAGGGGATCCACCAGCTTGGAGCCGGTAACGGTGGGAACCACCGCACCAGTTTTGTCGTGCGTGCTGGCAATAGTGCCGCCGGTGGAAAGGACCACCACGTGGCCCTCGGCAGTGGCGCGTGGACTCTCGCTTTCCGCTGTGGAGGCCTCGGTGGTCTCTGCGGGTGCGGCGCTGGTGGCGCTGTGTGGTGCGGAAGACTCGGGTGCCGCGGCCGAAGTCTCCTCCTTTGGGCGGCTATCCGGATTCTGGCAGGAAGCCAGGAGGCAAGCAGAAGCGACTAGAGCAAGGCCGGCACGGGCCGAGCGGCGCATTGTTGAGGTGTGCATATTCCCTCGTTTCTGTGTGTGGGAGGCGAAAGCGGGCGGCGGGAATCGTCGGCCGCGTATACGTCCATCTAAAGTAGAAGCGCGGGACGTCCGCTGCCACTATGGACTTGCTAACACCGAAACGAGGGGAGAGCAGCTAGCCGATGTGCTGATTCGACGGCGCCACCACTAGCGGCTTTGGCGAGTACTTGGCGCGCAGCCCGCGCAGGAGAGTGGCGTGCTCGGCTAGGCGCTTGTCTTCCTCGGTGTGCGGGTGGAAGGGGCGGGCCACCTGCGGCTGTCCATCGTGATCGAGGGCGATATAGGCCACGGTGGCATGGATGGCGGTTTGTAAGTGTTCGCGGCCGCCGCGAGGGTTGCCGGAGCGGACGTGGATGGACATCTGCATGGAGCGGGTATCGGTGCGCATCATGCGCGCGTCGACCTCGATGAGGTCACCGATGGAAATCGGGCGGTAGAAGCGGATGCCGCCGGCGTACACCGCAACGGTGCGCTCCGCGGACCACTCCATGGTGCAAGCTGCGCCGGCCTCGTCGATCCACTGCATGGCGGTGCCGCCGTGGACCTTGCCGCCCCAGTTGACGTCGGTGGGCTTGGCCAGGAAGCGGTTGACCATGCGCGGGGCGTCGGAAGGCCCGTTGTAGGTTTGCTTTTCCATCTCCGCCTCGATGGCCTGGCGCAGCTCAATGCGGGACTTGGCGGCCTCCTCGACGCGGCGCTGCTCGTCGGTCTCCGGAACGAAAGGCGGCACCGGGGTGGACTTGCCGGTGGCAGGGTCCTTGGCTACGAAGATGACCAGGCAATCGCAGGCGCGGGTAAAAATGCCTTCGCGCGGGTCGGCAGAGAGCACTTCGTTGACGATGTGCATGGAGGAACGGCCGGTCATAGCGATGCGGGAGCGCACCTCCACGATGTGCCCGGAAGGGATCGGCCGGGTGAAGTGAATATGGCCTACGTAAGCGGTCACGCAGTACTGGCCGGACCACTGTACGGCGCAGGCATAGGCCGCCTTGTCAATCCATTCCAGGACGCGGCCACCGCTAATGCCGGTGGCGCCGGCCATGGTGACGTCGGTTGGCGATGCCATAAAGCGCAGCGTCAGCGCCGGCGATTTCTGATTTTCCGCAACGGAAGGCGTAGGTGACATAAACAACAAGATAACAGTAGCTATGATGTAGCTATGAAAAAGCCCGTCGATCCCGCAGCCACCCGCGCGGCCATCATGGCCATCAAAGACTGGATTGCCGCCCCGGCGGAGCACGATAAGCCTGGTAGGGCCCTGCTTGCCGACGCCGTCCGCCGCACCGCCCGCACCCTCGAGGCCGACGCGCCGGGCCATTCCGTGGAGCTGCGCGTACCCCCATTTGTTGCGGTGCAATGCATTGAAGGACCCCGCCATACCCGCGGCACCCCACCCAATGTGGTGGAGACCGACCCGGAAACCTGGCTGCGCCTCGCCACCGGATTGGCGGACTGGGAAGAGGCCGTAAGCACTGGTCGCGTCGATGCTTCCGGCTCCCGCGCGGGCGAAATTGCGCAGTGGTTGCCGCTTATTCCGTTAGTTTCCGGCGGCGCGACAGGCTAATATAAACGCCGTGGTAGAAGTACATACTCCTAGTATCACCAATCTTGACGATCATAATGAGCAGGAGCCCCGCGAAGAGTGCGGCGTCTATGGCGTGTGGGCTCCCGGGGAGGAAGTCTCCAAGCTGACCTACTTTGGTCTCTTCGCCCTGCAGCACCGTGGCCAGGAGGCTGCCGGCATTGCGGTGGGCGATGATGACCGCATCGTCGTCTTCAAGGACATGGGCCTCGTGGCCAATATCTTTGATGAGTCCACCCTGTCTGCCCTCCAAGGAAACGTAGCGGTGGGTCACACGCGCTATTCCACCGCCGGCGGCAAGGAATGGTCCAATGTCCAGCCGATGTTTTCTACCTCCTCCACCGGGGTAGATATTGCCCTTGGCCACAACGGCAACCTCGTCAACTATTTGGAGCTGCGTGAAGAGGCCGTGCAGCGCGGCTTGATTAAGCCCCATGAGGAGTCAGTTTCTGACTCCATGTGCTTGTCTATGTTGCTTGCCGACGGCGTAGATGAAGAAACCTCCGTCTTCGACTCCGCCCGTGACCTGCTCCCGCGTGTTAAGGGAGCGTTTTGCCTGACCTTTACCGATGGTCACACCATGTACGCCGCGCGCGACCCGCACGGCGTGCGCCCGCTGGTCCTCGGCCGCTTGGCCAAGGGCTGGGTGGTGGCCTCCGAGACCTGTGCGCTTGATATCTGCGGCGCCCAGTTCATCCGCGAGATTGAACCTGGTGAGCTCGTCGCCATCGATGAGGCTGGCATTCGTTCTGTGAACTTCACGCCGGCCAAGCGCCACGGCTGTGTCTTCGAATACGTCTACTTGGCCCGCCCGGATAGCGATATCAAGGGCCGCTCCGTCAACGCCTCCCGCGTGGACATCGGCCGCCGCTTGGCCCGCGAATACCCAGCCGAGGGCGCGGACTTGGTCATCCCGGTTCCCGAATCCGGCAACCCCGCCGCCGTGGGCTATGCCCGCGAGTCCGGCATCACCTTCGCTCATGGATTGGTTAAAAACGCCTATGTGGGCCGCACCTTCATCCAACCCACCCAGGCCCTGCGCCAGCTGGGCATCCGCTTGAAGCTCAACCCACTGCGCGAAGTCATCAACGGCAAGAAGCTCGTCGTGGTGGATGATTCCATCGTCCGCGGCAATACCCAGCGCGCACTCATCCGCATGCTGCGCGAGGCCGGCGCGGCCGAGGTGCACGTGCGCATCGCCTCCCCGCCAGTGAAGTGGCCGTGTTTCTACGGCATCGACTTCGCCTCCCCGGGTGAGCTGATCGCTAACGCCAGCCCCTCCGATGATCCGGAAACCGTCTGCGCCACTATCTGTGACACCATCGGCGCCGATTCCTTGGGCTTTGTCTCCATTGAGGAGATGGTGGCTGCCACCGAACAGCCGCGTTCCGAGCTGTGTACCGCCTGCTTCTCGGGTGAGTACCCACTTGGCCTGCCCGCCGGAAACTCCAATGCAGACGCCGTGCGCACCCTGCTCGGCACCGAATAACAAAGGACACCTGAAACCATGAGTGACAATACTTACGCAGCAGCCGGCGTCAGCATCGAAGAGGGCGACCGCGCCGTAGAACTTTTCGCCCCGCACGCTAAGCGTGCCACCCGCCCTGAGGTTCTGGGTGGTCTTGGCGGCTTTGCTGGCCTGTTCAAGCTCGGCGATTACAAGGAGCCCATCCTCGCCGCCGGTTCCGACGGCGTCGGCACCAAGCTGGCCGTGGCCCAGGCCATGGACAAGCACGACACCATCGGCATCGACCTCGTTGCCATGTGCGTCGACGACCTCGTTGTCTGCGGCGCGGAGCCACTCTTCCTGCAGGACTACATCGCCGTGGGCAAGGTCGTGCCGGAAAAGGTGGCCGAGGTAGTCAAGGGCATCGCCGAGGGCTGTGTGCAGGCCGGTGCCGCGCTACTGGGCGGCGAGACCGCCGAGCACCCCGGCATGATGGAAGAAAACGAATACGATGTCTCCGCCACCGCGGTCGGCGTCGTAGAGGCCGATGGCGTACTTGGCCCAGACAAGGTCCGTGAGGGCGACGTGCTCATCGCTATGGGCTCTTCCGGCCTACACTCCAATGGTTACTCCCTGGCCCGCCACGTCTTGTTGGAGCAGGCTGGCATGCCTCTCGACGGCCACGTGGAAGAGCTCGGCCGCCCCCTCGGCGAGGAGCTGCTGGAGCCCACCCGCATCTACGCCAAGGACTGTCTGGCTTTGGCCAGCGAGTGCTCCGTATCCACCTTCTGTCATGTCACCGGTGGTGGACTGGCTGGCAACCTCGAGCGCGTCATCCCAGAAGGTCTTGCGGCCGATATTAACCGCGCCACTTGGACTCCGGGCCAGATCTTCAAGCTCATCTCCTCGGTGGGCAAGGTGGAGCTGGCGGAAATGGAGAAGACCTTCAACATGGGTGTCGGCATGATTGCCGTAGTTAATCCTGAAGACCGTGACCGTGCCTTGGCAATGCTTACCGCACGCCACATCGATGCGTGGGAGCTGGGCACCGTCCGCTCCGCCTCCGGCGAGGAGCCGCGCGTGGTCATGCACGGCGAGCACCCCAACTTCTAGCAGGGCCCTGCCCCTGCCGGGGGCGGGTATGAGGAAGGGCCCTAGGAGATTTCCTAGGGCCCTTGAGCTATCCGGCGGCGAGCGGAAGATTAGCGTTCGTCGCGGTCGTCATCATCCCATTCGTCGACGTAGTCGGCGTATGGGTCATCCTCTTCATAATCGCGGGAGTCACCCTCTTGCTGTGCGGCGAGTTCCCGTTGCAGGGACTCGATATCCATCTCGGGTGAGTTGTACTTGAGCTGGCGTGCAACTTTGGTCTGCTTTGCCTTTGCGCGTCCGCGTCCCATGTGCATGACCCCCTTGGGTTAGTAGGGCGCGCCAGGGATTCTTGGGCGCCCCATCGACTTGTCTATTGAGTATCTTCCTGTAAGACACAATAGCCTGTGTGACGAAAAAATTCCGCACCGCCCCCTAGCTAGTGGGAGATCTAACGCCCGCGCAGCCGGTTTACCGCCTCGCGCCCAGCCTTGGGGCCCTCATCCTCGGGGATGGAGGAAGGATCGATAGACGCCGCCGTATCGCCTACTTCTAGGGTGCCGGCGTCCAGCGCAGAGCGCTTCACTAGGCCGAGGGCGATGGGGCCGAAATCGCAGTCATCCACAATCGTGCCGATGCGGCCTACCTTACGTCCATTGAAAGTAATGTCATCGCCCACATTTGGCCGTTGTGGCGCGGAGCCGTCGAGGTGCAGCTGCACCAATAGGCGAGGGGAGCGGCCCAGATTTTCTACGCGCGCCACCGTTTCCTGGCCGCGGTAGCAGCCCTTATTGAGGTGGACGTGGGCCGGGTTATCCACGCTGCGGCTGATCCACTGCGGCACCTCGTGGGGGATGGACTTATTATCCAGATCCGCTGCCAGCTCCGGCTCGCGGGCACGCACGCGCTCGGCGGTAAACGCCATGAGCCCCGCTAGCCGTGCACCGGATTCCTCCAGGTGTTTCGTTGCCTCGACCAAGGATTCCCGCGGAACGCCAAGGTCAACGCGCTTGATTCCCGGCCACTGGACCTGGCGGGCAAACTCCACCATGGGTGAAAGCGAAACATCGGCCTCACCCAGGAGGGTGAGGATGGCGATATCGGCTTCCTCTACGGTGACCTCGGACCAGAAGACCATCATGGTGAGGAACTTAAAGAGGGAGTCGAATTGCGCCGCGGGGACGTCGATAAGAAAGGCATCGTCGGTCCGCACGATATCCATGTGGTGGAGGATGTGGCCTTGGATGTCCAGGTCGAGGGCGCCGGCGGTGAAGCCCACGGGGGCGTCGTCAAGCTTCTGTGAAAGTAGATTATTCAGAAACTCGGCGGCGTCCTTGCCGCTCACGCGAATGACGCGGCGCTGGGAGCGGTCAATGACGATGGTGCCGCCATCGGCGGCCCGTTGCTCGCCCAGCGGATTGCCATAGTGCCAGGCCACGCCCTGGGCATCGAGTACGGTCGCGTCCTGGTGCTCCGCGGCACCGGCGCGCTGCAGAAGAGGCGAAGAATAACTCACAACTACCGATGGTAGGGCATAATCAAAGGTATGAAGTTTTCGCCGCGAAAAGAGCCGGTCATCTACGTTGTGGAGCCCTTTGGAGGGTCGGTACGCAGGCACATGCCCACGCTGCCTCTTATCTACGCCGACGATGCCGCGGTCACCCGCGGCGATGGCATCTTTGAATCCCTGCTCGTGCGCGGAGGCAAAGCCGCTAACCTGCAGCGCCACGCGCAACGCTTCTGCGATTCAGCCCGCACGATGAACCTGCCGGAGCCGCCCATGGACAAGTGGGAAGAAGCCACCCGGCTCGCCATCGCGGACTTCTGCGGGGACGAGCAAGGCGATGCTAAATGCACGTGGACCTATACCCGCGGGCGCGCCTCCACGGGGCGGCCGAGCGCGTGGGTTGTTGTGCAGCCGATCGAGGACAAGGTGCTAGAGCAGCGCGCCCACGGCGTCGCCGTCATGACAAGCCCCCGCCTGTGGCACGTGGCGGAGGAATTGCCCGCCAAGACGCTCAATTACGCGGCCACCATGGCGATGCTGCGCATGGCGCGGGAGAAGGGCTTTGAGGATCTCATCCTCACCGATCCGGACACCGGAGAAATTCTCGAGGGTGCCACCTCAACCGTGGTGGCCGTCAAGGGCGAGAAACTGCGCACCGCGGCCGGCCGCGGGATCCTGCCCGGCACCACGCAAGCGGCGCTCTTCGCGCACGCCAAAGAGAAAGGCTATCGCTGCAAGGCCAAGCCGCTGACCGTGGAGTATCTGGAAAAGGCGGACTCGGTGTGGTTGGTGTCCTCGGTGCGCGTTGCTGCGCGCGTAACTAGGCTCAATGACAAAAAATTGAAGGCCCCGGATAACGTGGACGTCATCCGAGACCTTATAGATGCAGCGCTTGGGGCTTAGCCGGCGATGCGGGTGAGCTCCGCGGACATGTAGGGGCGCATCTCGCCATCAACCATGCGCTCGTCTACCCAGCCCAGATTGTTATTGGGCATGAGGCCGTACATGCGCTTGCCTGGGCCCAAGTTCTTCGGGCCGGTTTCCGTAACCATGGTGGAGGCGGATTCCAGCTGCCATGCGCGGTCATTGAAGGGTTCGCCGTAGAAGATTTCCACGATGCCGGTAGAAGAGGTGTAGGTGACCTCGATTTCATCCTTTTCCGAGATACGCCAGAAGCCGGTCTCGCGCACAGACGGGCCTTCTGGCTTGCCCTCGGTATCGATCTTCCAAGTGCGGGAGCTAAAGGTCAGGTAATTCTCGCCATCGTGGGCGATGACCAGCTGCTGGCCAAAGGTGTATTCCTGGCCCTTCGTATCGTGGGCCTGGCCCTCGCCTTGCCAGACGCCCACAAGGGGGAGTAGTCCCAGCAGGCCGTCGTGCAGCGATGGGCCCTGGCGCAGGTTCGCGGTATCGTCCGGTACCGGGGTATCGCCCAGCTCGAGAGCGGGGATATTGCGGCTAGCGGCGTCCTTCCACTGCTCGGCAGCCTGGTTCACGGCATCGTTGCCATTGAGTTTTCCTGGATCGTTTTCCGGGTGGGAAGCCGCGGTGGTCTCGATGTTTTCAGGGGTGGTTTCATTATTATTTTCGCTCATGGGCGTCCAGCCTAGTCGTGCACCCGCCTTTTTAACTACTAGACTTGGACCTCGTGCACGCATTGATGATCTCGAATCCAAACTCGACCTCACAAACCAACGCCCTCTTCCGCCAAATCGTTCCCTGCCTACAATCGGTAGAGGGCCTGCATCTCAAGGTGCAATTTACGCATTACCCTGGCCATGCAGAAGAGATGGTCAAGGGAATGACCAGGGATGACTACGACGTCATCATTGCTGTGGGCGGAGATGGAACCGTCAACGAGGTAGTCAACGGGCTCCTCGGCCCGGCGGATGAGCAGTGTCCCGATCCGCAGTCCATCCCGGCGCTGGCCGTAATTCCTACCGGCTCCGCCAATGTCTTTGTGCGTGCTCTAGGGTTCCCCAACACCCCAATGGAGGCTACCCATGTGCTGGCTCGCATGCTCGACCGGGATCTGCGCCGCACCATTTACCTAGGAACGTGGAACGAGCGGTGGTTTGCCGTCAACGCCGGCTTCGGTTTGGACGCGGATGTCTTGGCACGCGTGGATCGTGCCCGCGAACAGGGATTTTCGGCCACTCCGCTGCGCTACCTCAACGTTGCCATTCGGGCTTGGAGCCGTGCGCGGAAGAACCCGCCGCATATTGCAGTCAAGGCCGAGTCCAGCAGCGGCGAACAGCTGCGCAGGGACGATGTGCCACTGCTGTTTACCTCGAATACCAACCCGTGGACTTTCCTGGGCCCGCTGCCGGTAGTGACTAACCCGCGCAATTCCTTCGATGAGGGCCTTGCCCTGTTTGGGTTGGAGGAGTTTAGCGGGCTCGGCGGCGTTGTCGGCCTGTTGCACCTCTTCGGTGCTGATAAGCGCGGATGGCTCAATAAGCTCACCAAGGAAAAGACGGTGGCCTTCGACGACGCCATGCGGGTAGAGCTCGTCTGCCGCGAACCACAGCGCTTCCAAGCCGATGGAGAATCGGAGGGGCGCTTTGACGCGGTTACCTTGGCCTCCGTGAAGGATGCCATTGAGGTATTCGCCCCGCAGGATAGGCGGGAGGCCCATCAGCGCACGATGAAGGAAGTTCTCCGGGACTTTATTCGCCTGCGCTAGTCTGCGGCGCGGGGCCGACCCGGTGCTTGGTATCGGCGGCCTTCTTTTCCGCCTCTTCTACGGCCTTTTGCTCCGAGCCTTCAATCTCCAGCGGGGAGAGCTGGGCCAGCTGCACCTTGATATTGCGGCGCTGTACCTCGAAGGAAATGGTTCCTCCCTGCATCTTTACCGCGGTCGCTTGGGCGGGAAGCGGCAGCTGGCGGGTGTCGAAGTTGAGGGAAAAGGCCTTTTGTAGGCGCTCATCGTCCGTGTCATAGACCTGCATGCGAAACTCCGGACCAACCAGGCGGAGGGTGACCTTGGCGGTGGACTTGTGGGCGTCGCCAGGCAGGGTGCCCGTTAGCTCTGCTTCTGCAGAGGTGCCACCGGAGGGGGAAATATCGTCCGGGTTGGCAATCGAGAGATCGGTAATCCCTAGGAGGCGCCCCAAAGCGACGCCATCCAAGGAAATGCCGCGCGAGTAGGTGGAGACGGGTGCGCCCTCAATATCGCCGTTCATGACCTGCTCTGGGGTGACGGTGATATCGCGCAGCACGGTCGAAGCGTTGACCATGCCCAGCTTGGGCACCTCCACGTCCAGCGCCTTGACCTCGAGGTAGGGGATTTCCTTTGAAGCCGCAGCCCACACGTAGGGGGTGCCGCCGATGAAAACATCCGGCGTATTATCCAGCCGCGAATTGGCTTTCACGGCTTGTGCCACCTTGTGTTCCGTGTGCATAGCCACGCAGGCGTCTGCCACCCAGGCCGCAATGAGCACGCACACTACGAGGAGGATGTGCACGATGCGCCGGTCAATCTTTAGAACACTCACCCCTTCATTCTTACCCTACGTATTCTGGGGCCTATGACTAGCAATGCCTTTAAGATTACGGAAGAAAACCTGCCGGACGCCCCGGAGCTGGCTCGCCGCGTAAAAGCGCTGGCTGAGCAGGCAGAACGCCAGGATGGGATGGCGCCACTTTCGGAGCAATTCCTCAACGGTCTTAGCGATTCCCGCCTGGAGCACCGCCACCTGGTGGCCTGGGTAGGGGAGGAGCCGTGCGGCGTAGCCGGTCTGGAGGGCTCTACCGCCGAGCTATTTATTGCCCCCGATTACCGCGGGCAGGGCTTTGGCGCCGCTCTTTACGACGCCTCCGCTAAGACCCCCAACCTCCACGCCTGGGCCCACGGAAACCTGCCGGCGGCACAGGCGCTGGCGCACTCCCGCGATCTGCAGGTCACCCGCAAGCTGGTGGTCATGGGTATCGGGGGAGAAGAGCTCGCAGCGGCCGCCCGCCCTGAAGGCCTGCCTCTGACCGCCCTGAATTACACCGAGGCGGTGGATAAGTGGGGCAAGGACTTTGTGGAAGAGCAGTGGCTCAAGGTCAATAACGAGGCCTTTTCTTGGCATCCCGAACAAGGCGGCTGGGATCTCGATCGGCTGCACCGTGGCATGGAGGCAGACTGGTTCGACCCCGCAGACCTGCTTTTCCTGTGGGATACGGCGGATGAGCCGGCACTGGCCGGCTTCCACTGGACCAAGTGGCATGCGGAGGAAACTCCGGGCTTCGGTGAGGTCTACGTGGTGGGCTTGGCGGAAGACTACCGCGGTAAGAAGTTGGGCGGTCCGCTGCTGCAAATTGGCCTGCGCCGCATGGTGGAAAAGGGTGCTCAGCGGGTAATTCTTTATGTAGAAGCGGATAATGATCCGGCGTTGAAGGCGTACGAACGCCTAGGCTTTGAGGTTGATGAAGAACACGTCGTTTGGGGCGTGTGTGACTAACGTCATGGGGTGCACGACGTTTGTTCACCCAGTGTTTACCTCTTGGCACCCTTTTGGTCAGATCCTGCGGATAGCTTTACACCCTGTGAGTTAACCGCACCTGTGCGCCTGCATCTCGCCCCAGAAGGCAGAGCGGGATGCAGGAAGTATCTCTCTAGGAGATGCGGTTTCCTCGGACAATCAATCTCTGATCTGCACCGGAAAGGGTTTTCCCGTGATTCGCAACTTCAAGCGCACTGCCGCAATCTTCGGCATCGTAGCCGCAACCTCTACCGCTCTCGTAGCTTGCTCTGAGGAGTCTGGCCCCTCCTCCGATTCCGCTGGCGGCGAGGACGTCTCCGGCGAGCTCGTCGGCGACGGCGCATCCTCCCAGCAGAACGCAATGTCCTACTTCCAGACCGCGTTCTCCGAGGATCACCCAGACGCTTCCCTGTCCTACAACGCTTCCGGTTCCGGCGCCGGCGTTGAGGCCTTCACCAATGGCCAGGCTGACTTCGCTGGTTCTGACTCCGCTCTGAAGGAAGACGAGGGTGAGGTCGAGGCTGCCGCTAAGCGTTGCGATGGCAACGAGGCATGGCACCTGCCAACCACCATCGGTCCGGTTGCAATCGCCTACAACCTGGGTGACACCGAGATCAACCTCTCCACCGAAACCCTGGGCAAGATCTTCAAGGGCGAAATCAAGAAGTGGAACGACAAGGCCATCGCTGCTGACAACGAGGGCACTGACCTGCCGGACAAGGACATCACCGTCATCTTCCGTTCTGACGAGTCCGGTACCTCCGCAAACTTCCAGAAGTTCCTGAAGGCCGCTACCGGTGACTGGGACTCCGAGGGCAAGCAGTTCCCAGACGCTGTTGGTGAGGGTGCTAACGGCTCCTCCGGCGTTGCTGACCAGGTTGCAAGCATCGATGGTGCTATCACCTACGTCGAGGCCGGCTTCGCAGACCAGAAGGAAGGCGAGGGCGTCAAGAAGGCCAAGATCGACTTCGGCCACGGCCCGGTTGAGCTGTCCACCGAGTCCGTCAACAAGGCTCTGGAGAACCTGGAGTTCAAGGAGACCGACTCCGAGCACAACATGGTTGTTGACTCCGAGGCACTGTTCTCCTCCGACAACGAGGGTGCATACCCGCTCATCCTGACCACCTACAACATCGTCTGCTCCAAGGGCTACGATGAGGAGACCTCCAAGCTGGTCAAGTCCTTCTTCACCACCGTCCTGGATCACCAGGATGACCAGCTGGCTGAGCAGGGCTTCATCCCAGTTGAGGGTGCTCACCTGGACAAGCTGAAGGCTGCTGTTGACGCTCTGCAGTAAGCGCTAAAGCTGTAAAAGCTTAATACCTCCCGCCCCCACTGCCGCACACGATTCGCGCTTTGGGGGCGCAGGTATGTAACGATATTTTCCATTTTTAACGCTGAAAAGGATTAACAGTCTCATGGCAGACAATAATCTCACCACGGCTCCAGAGCAGACGGATGCAAACGCCACCTCTGCCGAGCGAGTCTCCAACAGCGGACACGACGAGGTAGCTACCACCAGCTCCAATAGCGGCGTTAAGCGCCCAGGCGACCGTGTCTTTGAATTCCTGTCCACTGCTTCGGCAACCCTCATCACCGTTATGATTGCCGCCATTGCCGCCTTCCTGCTGTGGCGTGCGGTTCCCGCCCTAGGCGTTAACGACGGCGGCATCATGGGCTTCTTCACCTACGGCGGCCGCTGGGAGACCACCGATACCTCTGCGATGAAGTTCGGGATCCCGACCATGTTCGGTACCACCGTTCTCATCTCCGTCTTCGCCCTTCTGCTGGCTATGCCGGTGGCCCTAGCCATCGCCATCTTCCTGTCCAACTACGCGCCTGCCCGCTTGGTTAAGCCGCTCGGCTTCCTCGTGGACATGCTCGCTGCAGTTCCGTCCATCGTCTACGGCCTGTGGGGTTGGCAGGTTCTTGGCCCGGCACTGTCCGGTTTCTACTCCTGGATGGAATCCTGGGCGGGTGGATTCTTCCTGTTCCACGTCTTCGATAACTCGCCGTCGTTTGCAACCGGCCGCAACCTGTTTACCGGTGGCATCGTGCTTGCCGTGATGATTCTGCCGATCATCGCTGCTACCGCGCGCGAGGTCTTCGTGCAGACCCCTCCGGGCCAGGTGGAATCCGCCCTGGCTCTGGGCGCTACCCGCTGGGAAGTTATCCGCATGACCGTTCTGCCGTTCGGTATGTCCGGCTACATCGCCGGCTCCATGCTCGGCCTGGGCCGTGCACTGGGTGAGACCATGGCGCTGTACATGGTTGTCTCCCCGCTGATTGACTTCCGCTTCTCGCTTTTCGACGGCGGCACGACCTTCGCCACGGCCATCGCCCTGGCATCTGCTGAGTTCGGTAACGAGATGCGCGCTGGTGCCTACATCGCCGCCGGCCTCATGCTGTTCTTGCTGACCTTCGTGGTCAACGCCATTGCCCGCGCCATCGTGAAGAATAAGTAAGGAGGGGAGGATCAATGACTACGACTACTAATGCCAAGCCTGCCTCCCAAGGCGGCGCGACCTTCCTGGACATCTCCGGCTCCCGCAAGATGACCAATAACATCGCCACCGCGGTGGTCTGGGGCGCAATGATTCTGGCCATGGTTCCGCTGGTGTGGGTTCTGTGGGAACTCATCGCCCGCGGCAGTGGCGTCATCCTCAACCCTGAGTGGTGGACCGCCTCCCAGCGCGGCATCATGAATAGCTCTGCCGGCGGCGGTGCCGCTCACGCCATTGTGGGTACCTTCGTCCAGACCATTCTGGCCTCCATTATCTCTATCCCGATCGGTATCTTTACCGCCATCTACTTGGTGGAGTACTCCAAGGGCGGCTGGCTCGGCCGCATCACCACCTTCATGGTAGACATCCTGTCCGGCGTGCCTTCCATCGTTGCGGCCCTGTTCATCTTCGCCATGTGGATTACCCTGTTCGGCTTCGGCCGCTCCGGCTTCGCCGTGGCGCTATCCCTGGTGCTGCTGATGATTCCGATTGTGGTGCGCAATACCGAAGAGATGCTGCGCGTGGTCCCAATGGACCTGCGTGAGGCGTCCTTCGCTCTCGGCGTTCCGAAGTGGAAGACCATCGCCCGCATCGTTCTACCTACCGCACTGTCCGGCATCGTCACCGGCATCATGCTGGCGATTGCCCGCGTGATGGGTGAGTCCTCGCCGGTGCTGGTCTTGGTTGGTTCCTCCTCCGTCATCAACTGGGATGCTTTCAAGGGCTCGCAGTCCTCGCTCCCGCTGATGATGCTGGATATGTACAAGGCCGGCGCACAGCCCGCCGTACTGGACAAGCTCTGGGGCGCAGCGTTGACGCTGGTTATCCTCATCGCCGTCCTCAATATTGCGGCCCGCATCGTTTCCGCGAAGTTCTCGGTTAAGAAGTAAACGCCGTACCACTCGATTCCGCCATACACTTGCTAGAGGAGAAACTCCCAAATGTCTAAGCTCGCGCTCAATGACGTGAACATTTTTTACGGCGACTTCCACGCCGTGCAGAACGTGAATATGCAGATCCCGGCCCAGGCCGTGACCGCATTCATCGGCCCTTCCGGCTGTGGTAAGTCCACCGTGCTGCGCACCATTAACCGCATGCACGAGGTCATCCCCGGCGCCTACGTTAAGGGCGAAATCCTGCTCGATGGCACCAATATCTACGGACCAAAGGTTGACCCGGTATCCGTACGCAACACCATCGGCATGGTCTTCCAGAAGGCAAATCCGTTCCCCACCATGTCCATCGAGGACAACGTGGTAGCAGGCCTGAAGCTGTCCGGTGAAAAGAACAAGAAGAAGCTCAAGGAAGTCGCGGAGAAGTCCCTGCGCGGTGCCAACCTGTGGGACGAGGTTAAGGACCGTTTGGACAAGCCAGGCGGCGGCCTCTCCGGTGGTCAGCAGCAGCGTCTGTGCATCGCCCGCGCTATCGCCGTGGAGCCAGAGGTATTGCTCATGGACGAGCCTTGTTCCGCACTGGACCCGATTTCCACCCTCGCTGTGGAGGACCTCATCCACGAGCTGAAGGAAAACTTCACCATCGTTATCGTGACCCACAACATGCAGCAGGCAGCCCGCGTGTCCGATAAGACCGGCTTCTTCTCCCTAGAAGCAACCGGTAAGCCGGGCCACCTGGTGGAGTTCGATGACACCACCAAGATCTTTGAGAATCCTTCTCAGAAGGAGACCGAGGATTACATCTCTGGCCGCTTTGGCTAAAGAGTAAGAGAGATTGTCCGAGAGAAGGGGGCCGGTTCGAAAGAACCGGCCCCCTTCTTTGGTGCTTAAATCCGTCTAACGGCGGAATTGACGCTCGAGGTCAGCCATCCGTGCTTCGAAGTCGGCGTCCTTTTTGTCCTCTTCTAGCTTCTTGGCATAGTCATTGGGCAAAAGACCCGTGGTCAGATAGATGATGTGGCCGGCCACGGAGACGCAGTGGTCTGCATAGCGCTCGTAGTAGCGCGTAATTTGCGAGGTCTCTACTGCCTCGCGCACGGTGCCCTCCCATTCGCGCTGGGTCAGGATGCGCAAGATGTGGGAGTTGATATCATCCACCGCGTCATCGTCGGCACGGAGATTGATGGATAAATCCGCATCAGGGGTGACGAGGATATCGTGCAGCACTGACCCCATTTCTTCAGTGAGGCGGTACATCTCCTCGAAGTAGCCGATGTAACTCGCCGGTACCACGGCGTCAGGGTGGCGGCGGCGCGCGGAGTCCGCTATGTGCTGGGCTAAACGGCCCATGCGGTAGAGATCCTCCACGATATAAATCGAGGAGACCACCTGACGGAGGTCCTGTGCCATGGGGTTTTCCAGGGCCAAGAGTTTTACGGCACGCTCAGAGCACCTAGCGCGGAACTCATCTAGCTCCTCAGTCATGGTGAGAGCATCTTCCGCGGAGTCCAAGGCGCCCTGCAGCAGCGCCACGGAGGCCTTATCCATGATGTCGCGAACGGTATCGCACATCACGATGAGGTCGTGGGAGAAATTGTCTAGGTGTTCCCTGTAAGCGGCACGCATGCCAAAGATAATAGCGAAAAATTTCGGCCCCTGCGCAACTTAAGTGGAGCATAAATGCGAGTTTCTTGGGTGCCCCTAGCTGCTCTTATATCTTTGTTAGGTTATCCGCCGGAGTTCATAATGTCAGCGGCAACCGGAACGCAATCGTCCTCTGGATCGTCGAGCCAACCATCCGGCAAAGCCACCTTGGATGGCGAGCCCTGGCGGCCGCGGGCCCCGTCGGCGTCGGCAGCCAGGGCATCGGACTCTGCCCAAGGTGCAAGTAGCTCACGCAAGGCATCGAGGGAATTGACCTTGGCTAAGCCCGCGCGGACCTGGCCGCCAACTGGGAAACCACGCAGGTACCAACCGATGTGTTTGCGGATATCGCGGGAAGCATTGTCCTCGCCATCGTGCTCCGCCAATAGCTCCGCGTGGCGGAGGATTACCTGGGTGACCTCGCCCAGGGTGGGCTCTGCCGGAATGGACTCGCCGCGCAGCGCAGCGCCGAGCTCGGCAAAAAGCCACGGGCGGCCGAGGCAGCCGCGGCCTACCTGCACGCCGTCGCAGCCGGTCTGTTCCATCATGCGGCGGGCATCCTCGGCACGGAAGATATCGCCATTGCCCAGCACTGGCACGCCAGTATCCGCCAGATGTTCCTTGAGGCGCGCGATTTCGTCCCATCGGGCTTCGCCAGAGTAGCGCTGAGCGGCGGTGCGGCCGTGCAAGGTAACGGCGGCGGCACCGGACTCGACGGCGATGCGCCCGGCGTCGAGATGCGTATGGTGCTCGTCGTCAATGCCCACGCGCATCTTTACCGTGACCGGAATATTGGTGCCCTCTGTGGCCTTGACCGCGGCGGAGACGATATTGCCAAAGAGGCGTCGTTTATAAGGCAGCGCGGAACCGCCACCGCGGCGGGTCACCTTCGGAACCGGGCAACCAAAGTTCATATCGATGTGGTCCGCCAGGTTTTCGTCGACGATCATCTTCGCGGCCTTATACGTATATTCCGGATCCACCGTATAGATCTGGAGGGAACGGGGATCCTCCTGCGGCGCAAAGGTGGTCATGTGCAGCGTCTTTTCATTGCGCTCTACCAAGGCGCGGGCGGTGACCATCTCGCAAACGTAGAGGCCCGACACCGTGCCGGTGCGCTGCAGCTCCTGCTCGCGGCACAACGTGCGGAAGGCAACGTTGGTTACCCCCGCCATCGGGGCGAGGATGACGGGGGAGGAGAGATCGTAGTGTCCAATGCGCAAATTCACGCCCCAATTGTGCTAGTTAACGGGGGAAAATAGCAACCGGGCCCACAGTGGCGCCGTTCCCTATTTTTACTTTATGGGGTAAAGGTCACACAGAAGTGGTGGAAATCTTGCAAAGATTCGCTAATGTGGGCTGTGTAACTAATTAGAACGGCCGTTATTTTGGCTGGCCCCTTAATGAAGGAGGATTACCCTTGTCAGAGAGAATCGCGTATGCCCCATTCGAGAAGCTCGTAGTTTCCGCTGAAGAGGCTGCTCAGCACGTCAACCACGGTGACCGCGTGGGCATTTCTGGCTTCACCGGTGCTGGCTACCCCAAGGGTCTGCCCACCGCCATTGCAGAAAAGGCCAAGGCTCTCCATGAAAAGGGCGAGGAATTTAAGATCGACGTCTTCTCCGGCGCTTCCACTGCCCCGGACTGCGATGGTGTTCTGGCGGAAGCTGAGGCGATTCGCTTTCGCTCTCCTTATAACTCAGATCCCACCCTGCGTAAGCAGTTTAATGATGGCACCGCTCTCTACCAGGATATCCACCTGTCTCACTCGGGCCAGCAGGTAGAAGAGGGCTTCTACGGTGACTTCCAGGTAGCCATTATTGAGGCCGTGCGCATTACCGAAGAAGGCCACGTGGTGCCGTCCTCCGCAGTGGGCAATAACCTCGAGTTCATCGAGGCTGCGGATAAGATCATCATCGAGATCAATGAGTGGCAGTCCATCAACCTCGAGGGCATGCACGATATCTATCGCATTGAAAAGCTGCCTAACCGCCAGCCAATCCCTATCACTAAGCCGGGTGACCGCATCGGTACCACCTACATGGAGGTGCCGGAGGACAAGGTTGTTGCAGTGGTAAAGACCGATGCCCCGGACCGCAACGCACCATTCAAGGAACCGGACGAAGTTTCCGAGAAGATCGCCGCCAACTTCATCGAGTTCCTCGAGGGGGAGGTCGCCGCTGGTCGTCTTGAGTATGACAAGTTCATCATGCAGTCCGGCGTGGGCAACGTCCCCAACGCCGTGATGGCCGGCCTGCTGGATTCCAAGTTTGAGAATATTCAGGCCTATACCGAGGTCATTCAGGACGGCATGCTCGATCTCATCGATGCGGGCAAGATGACCATGGCTTCCGCCACCTCCTTCGCGCTGTCCCCGGACTACGCGGAGAAGATGAATGAGGAGGCAGAGCGCTACCGCAAGCACATCATCCTCCGCCCACAGCAGGTCTCCAACCACCCGGAGGTCATTCGCCGCGTCGGCCTGATTTCCTCCAATGGCATGATTGAGGCCGATATCTACGGCAATATCAACTCCACCAACGTATCCGGCTCCCGCATCATGAACGGCACCGGTGGCTCGGGTGACTTCACCCGCAATGCTTATATCTCCACCTTCGTTTCCCCGTCCGTGGCCAAGGACGGCGCAATTTCCGCGCTGGTTCCGTTCGTGTCCCACACGGACCACACCGAGCACGACACCATGGTCATCATTACCGAGTACGGCGTGGCTGACCTGCGTGGCCTGGCGCCGAAGGAACGCGTGGAGAAGGTCATCTCCGTGGCGCACCCGGATTACCGTCCGTTGCTCGAGGAGTACTTCAACCGTGCCAAGGAAAACAAGTTCCAGCACACCCCGCACGACCTGAAGACCGCCTTTGACTTCCAGGTCCGCTTCATGGAGAAGGGCGATATGCGCGGCTAATGTAGCCACTCCCCGGCAGGCGCTCAGCGGCGAGCTGGGCGCCTTTCGCTTGCCGACGCCCCCTAATTAGGACTTTGCAAATACCGCAAGCTAAAATGTAGCGACGTTGGGCCTTTAGCTCAGTTGGTAGAGCTACGGACTTTTAATCCGCAGGTCGTGGGTTCGATCCCCACAGGGCCCACAACTGGAGCCACCTTTCGGGTGGCTCCTTTTAGTTTTTCACCATCTTCTTAATGGCGCGCATGGCCTCTTCTAGCTTCTCGGTGGCTACTTCACCGTCCTCGGCGGCGGCACCGGCCACACAGTGCTCAATATGGTCTTCCAGGAGCGCTAGCGAGACATTTTCCAACGCCGACTTCACCGCCGAAATCTGGGTAATGATGTCGATGCAGTATTGGTCTTCCTCGACCATCCGGTGGATGCCGCGCGCCTGCCCCTCAATGCGCTTGAGTCTGGCGAGGTAGCGATCCTTGCTCTTAGAATCCGCGTTATATCCGTGCACGTGCGGCTCGTGGCAGGAGCACGTTTGATGCTGGTCAGACATGGTTCCTAATCTTTCTGGGGGAGCGATTTTGTAACTAGGTGAGGTCTCCAGTATATTTCTAGAAGTCGCCTTAGCGCGACGGGCCCCCATCGTCTAGCGGCCTAGGACACTGCCCTTTCACGGCAGCGGCACGGGTTCGAATCCCGTTGGGGGTACCAACACGAAAGTGTTGGGCCGAATTAAATATTCGATTGGCCTTGTGGCGCAGTTGGTTAGCGCGCCGCCCTGTCACGGCGGAGGTCGCGGGTTCAAGTCCCGTCAAGGTCGCAGAATGAGCAGCAATCGCTTCGGCGGTTGCTGCTTTTGGTTTTGCTAGGCTGGCGCCATGGAGCCATATGTCGGAATCGCTGTCTTTGAACTCGCCTCCGAAAGCTCGGAGCACTCTAACTTCTTCCGTGAGGACTTCTTTCTCATCTATGCAAATTCGGATGAGGAGGCGCACCGCAAGGCCGTTGAATGGACTCGCGAGCAGGAATATGAGGGCCTGAAGCTGCGCCACATTGTCGATGTCGCACCCACCCTCTACGGTCATGTGGATCGAGATTGTGACCTCTATTCGCGGCACTTTTCCTTGCTGGAAGACTACAAACGATTCGAGATGAACTTGGGTGGAAAAGATCCGCTTTCACCGCCTAAATAGCTTTCTGACGTGCTGATTTGGTGAGTCTTGGGAGTCTTCTGTAAAGTATCTATCCGTGCCCAAGAGCGCACACATAATTAAAAATGGCCCTGTGGCGCAGTTGGTTAGCGCGCCGCCCTGTCACGGCGGAGGTCGCGGGTTCAAGTCCCGTCAGGGTCGCGGAAACCTTCGGGTTTCTGGCCAGATAGCTCAGTCGGTAGAGCACACGCCTGAAAAGTGTGGGGTCGCCAGTTCGATCCTGGCTCTGGCCACAATAATGGCTCCTCGTAAGAGGGGCCATTTTTGCTTAGTATGGGCACATGGAACACGCTATTGCACACCAGACCGATAAGTCCCGTTACGTCCTTACCGTGGACGGCGTCGAGGCGGGCGCGTGCCACTACGTAGATGCCGGCACGACCCGCGAGTTCAACCACACGGTCATTAAAGATGCTTTCCGTGGCCAAGGATTGTCCGCGCCGCTGATTAAGGCCGCGCTTGACGACGCCCGGGGCGTCGGCAAGCAAGTCATTGCTTCCTGCTCCGCCGTGGCGCACTTTATAGAAAAGAATCCCGAATACCGCGACCTGTTGCGCCCAGAAGGCATATAAAAAGCGGCCCACAGTTGCCTGTGAGCCGCTGGGAGAGAATTTAGATGTAGTAGTCGGGGTCGACCAGTTTGATGCGCTCATTCGGGTTGCGCGGACGGTTCTTGGCCGGAATGCCCACCGCGATACTTTCGGCGGGAACATCCTTCGTCACCACGGCATTGGCGCCAATGGCCGATCCTTCACCGATCGTAATGGGGCCGAGCACCTTGGCGCCCGCACCGATAGTGACATTGTCTTCGATAGTGGGGTGGCGCTTGGTCTGGGTGAGCACCTGGCCGCCGAGGGTGACGCCATGGTAGAGCATGACGCCATCGCCAATCTCGGCGGTTTCACCAATGACGATGCCCATGCCATGGTCGATAAAGAACCGGCGGCCGATGGTGGCGCCTGGGTGGATTTCCACGCCGGTAAAGAAGCGGTTAATCTGCGCCAAGATGCGCGCGGGCCCGCGTATCCCGCGCTTCCACATCCAGTGCGAAATGCGGTGAGACCACACCGCGTGGAGGCCGGAGTACACTACTGCATTTTCGACGTCGCCACGCGCGGCCGGATCGTGATCTCTTGCATTTGCTAAGTCTTCACGGATGTAGCTCATAATGTTCATGCCCACATAGTACTGGCATAAAAAAGGCACCCGCCAAGGTTGGCGGGTGCTTTTATTCAAGCGACGTAATTTAAGCTTCGCGGATGTCCTCGAAGAGGATGGTGGAGACGTAGCGCTCACCGAAGTCCGGCAGGACAACCACGATGGTCTTGCCCTCGAACTCTGGGCGCTCCGCAAGCTTCAGAGCTGCGGAAACGTTGGCGCCGGCGGAGATGCCAACCAGCAGGCCTTCCTGGGTAGCCAGGTCGCGGGATGCCTTGATGGACTCCTCGGTGGTGGCGGTAAAGACTTCGTCGAGAAGCTCGCGGTCAAGTACCTCAGGAACGAAGTTAGCGCCGATGCCCTGAATCTTGTGCGGGCCAGCGTGGCCTTCAGACAGGACAGGGGAGTCGGACGGCTCGACCGCAGCCAAGTGCAGGTCTGGGTTCTTGGACTTCAGGAAGCGACCCACACCGGTAACGGTGCCGCCGGTGCCTACGCCAGCAACGAAGGCGTCAACCTTGCCCTCGGCGTCTTCCCAAATCTCTGGGCCGGTGGTTTCCTCGTGAATCTTCGGGTTCGCCTCGTTAGCGAACTGTGCAGCCAAGATGGCGTTATCGGTCTCGGCGACGATTTCATTCGCCTTGTCGACGGCGCCCTGCATGCCCGCAGCGCCCGGGGTCAGCACGATTTCTGCGCCGTAGGCACGCAGCAGCACCTTGCGCTCATTGGACATGGTCTCCGGCATGGTCAGGATGACCTTGTAGCCCAAGGTGGCGCCAGCCAGGGCCAGGGCGATGCCGGTGTTGCCGGAGGTGGCCTCCACGATGGTGCCGCCCGGCTTGAGCTGGCCGGACTTCTCGGCCGCTTCAACGATGGCCTTGCCGATGCGGTCCTTCACGGAGTTAGCCGGGTTAAAGGACTCAACCTTGGCAAGCACGGTGGCGCCCTTGCCCTCGGTAAGACGGTTCAGGCGGACCAGCGGGGTGCCGCCGATGGTTTCCATGATGTTGTTGTAGACAGCCATTCTGTGGACTCCTTTGGGAATCAGATTTGGGTTCAAATCGCGTACAACGCAAGCGTACACTACACAAGTAGACCAGTCAGTATATAAATTCTAGACCGGACATTCGGGCATTTCATGTGGGATTGCAGCGCCAGATAAGCCGAGGGCGATTTCGAATTACCCCCACATGCTGTCTATACTTCCACTCAGTTGCCCGCTGGTCCCCAAATTCCCGGGGGAGAACGGGTACACCTGCTTGGTTACCCCCGACGAGGAAAGAGTCTCATGGAGTCGCATCGCCTCAAAGATGATGAAGAATCCGTACGCGCGGCCCTGTCGTCCCTGAAGACCGCTACAGGTATTCCGGTGACGATGTACGCCACGCTGCTGCCCGATAATCGCCTGCAGATCACGCAGTGGGTGGGGCTACGCACCCCAGCGCTGCAGAATCTGATCATTGACTCCGGCGTCGGTGTAGGTGGCCGAGTGGTCAGCACTCGCCGCGCAGTAGGTGTATCCGATTACACTCGTGCCACCACCATCTCGCACGAGAACGACCGCGTGATCCAAGATGAAGGCCTGCACTCCATCGTGGCCGTGCCCGTCACGGTGCAGCGCGAAATTCGCGGCGTCCTCTATGTTGGCGTGCACTCTCCAGTTCGTTTGGGTGACAAGGTCATTGAAGAAGTGACGATGACCGCGCGCACCCTCGAGCAAGACCTGGCCGTTAATTCCGCCATGCGACGTGCCGATGGGTCCAAGGGCGGAGCGGCTCGCGGCCACGTCATGAACGGTGCCGAGTGGGAACAGGTCCGCTCCACTCACTCCAAGCTGCGCATGCTGGCCAACCGCGTAGAAGACGAAGAACTGCGTAAGGAGCTAGAGACGCTGTGTGACCAGATGGTCTCGCCGGTGCGCGTGAAGCAATCCACCAAGCTATCCGCCCGCGAGCTCGACGTGCTTTCTTGTGTGGCCCTAGGCCACACCAACGTAGAAGCGGCCGAGGAAATGGGTATCGGCGCAGAAACCGTGAAGTCTTATCTGCGCTCGGTAATGCGCAAACTCGGTGCGCACACCCGCTACGAAGCGGTCAATGCCGCACGCCGTATCGGCGCGTTGCCTTAAGAACCGGTAGCGTAGGCAGTTGTGAAAGATCAGTTTATTGTTTCCGGCGGTGCCCGCCTTGAGGGCACCGTTAAAGTAGATGGCGCGAAAAATAGCGTCTTGAAGCTCATGGCCGCATCCTTGCTGGCGGAGGGCACTACGACGCTGACCAACTGCCCAGAAATTCTGGACGTCCCCCTCATGAAGAAGGTTCTCGAGGGGCTCGGCTGCGAGGTAGTCATCGAGGGCTCTGAGGTCCGGATTACTACCCCTGCACAGCCGCAATCCAACGCGGATTTTGACGCGGTCCGCCAATTCCGCGCATCCGTCTGCGTGCTCGGGCCTTTGACCTCCCGCTGTGGCCACGCGAAGGTAGCGTTGCCTGGTGGTGACGCAATTGGCTCCCGCCCGCTCGATATGCACCAGACCGGCCTGGAAAAGCTCGGTGCCACCACCCGTATTGAGCATGGTGCCGTCGTGGCAGAGGCTACACACCTGCGGGGTGCGAATATCCGCTTGGACTTCCCGTCCGTAGGCGCAACCGAAAATATCCTTACCGCTGCGGTCCTCGCTGAAGGGGAAACCGTTCTCCATAACGCAGCTCGCGAGCCTGAAATCGTCGATCTGTGCACCATGCTTAAGTCCATGGGCGCCGATATCGAGGGCGAGGGAAGCTCGGTGGTGACCATCCGCGGCGTCGATAAGCTGCAGCCCACCCAGCATGAGGTTATTGGTGACCGAATTGTGGCAGGCACCTGGGCGTATGCCGCGGCTATGACCCAAGGCGATATCACCGTGGGTGGAATTTCCCCGCGCCACCTGCACTTGCCGCTAGAAAAGCTGAAGTCTGCCGGCGCGGAACTAGCGACTTATGAGAATGGCTTCCGCGTGCGCATGGATCAGCGCCCGCAGGCCGTGGACTACCAGACCCTGCCATTTCCGGGATTCCCCACCGACCTGCAGCCGATGGCTATTGGTATCTCTGCCATTGCGGACGGAACGACCGTCATTACGGAGAATGTCTTTGAATCCCGCTTCCGCTTTGTGGATGAAATGCTGCGCTTGGGTGCCGACGCCCAGGTTGACGGTCACCATGTAGTAGTCCGCGGTAAAGAACGGCTCTCTTCTACTCACGTGTGGAGTTCCGATATTCGTGCGGGTGCGGGTCTTGTACTTTCTGCACTGTGCGCGGATGAAACCACTACGGTCCACGATGTCTTCCACATCGACCGCGGATACCCCAACTTTGTAGAAAACCTGCAGCGCCTCGGCGCCACAATTGAAAGAACTCAAGAAGAAGAACTCTTTTAACGACGCCCCCAGCACACCGTTTTTCGTCGTGTGCTGGGGATTTGTCATTGTTGGAGGGGTTGGACTACATTAATCCAAGTCGCCGCGAGGTAGCCGGGAGGTTACTTTTGAGCGAATTTCGTGCGGACTTGGTTCAAGGATTTGACAGGGTTCATTGAGTTGAGTAAGTTTGTACGAGCCGCCAACGAGAGGTTAACGGTAGGTTAATTTTTTGTGGTGTGCGGATGATGTTTGAGAACTCAATAGTGTGCCAATGTACTTTTTATTTTTTGTGTGCATGGTTGTGTGTTGATTGGTTTGTCTGCCAATAGACCTAGTGGTTTGTTGGTTGGTGTGTGCCGGTTGGGTATGTGGAACACGTACTTATTTGAATGCTGTTTGGTGTTTCGGCTGCATTGAGATGGATTGGTTGGCATGTGATTGTGTTCAACTTTTTGGTTTCCTTATTTTTGACCCCGTCGGGTTGAGGGAACTTATTTTTTCTTTGTAGTAATTTTTTGGACGCCAGCATGGGCTGCACTTTTTGTGTGGTTTGTGGTGGTTTGTTCTTTTGTTGGGTTTCGGGCTTTTCACGGCCTGTTTCGGATGTTGTTCTGAAATTTTTTTGTGGAGAGTTTGATCCTGGCTCAGGACGAACGCTGGCGGCGTGCTTAACACATGCAAGTCGAACGGAAAGGCCCTGCTTGCAGGGTACTCGAGTGGCGAACGGGTGAGTAACACGTGGGTAACAC